>CAZWRO010000005.1:0-19247 GCA_964635365.1 uncultured bacterium
GGTGGGAAGGGACGGTCCGCGTGGTGGTGGGCGAGCAAGAGGCTGCGCTTCGCCTGCGGCCGGGGAAGCTATGGGTGGAGGAGACGGTTGATGGGCCCGACGTCGCGGTCAGCCTCACGCCGGAGGCGGGGCCGCCGGTTCTCTTCGGCCAGATGTCGGTGGGAGAGGCTTACGCGCAGGGCTCTTTGTCGGTGGCGGCCGAGGACCGCGCGCAGGGCTTGCGCGTGGTCGACGCGTTGTTCCCGCGCAGGCCGATGTTCTTGCCGCGCGCGCAGTGGTGGTAAGCCCCTCAACTTGACTTTTGCCAGTCGCCAAAGTACAATCGCGCCGACTCGTATTTGGAGGACTAATAGTGGCTATCAGCACCGCCGATTTCCGCACTGGCCTCACCATTGAGACCGGTGGACAGATCTATTCCATCATCGAATTCCAGCACGTGAAGCCGGGTAAAGGCGGCGCTTTCGTTCGCACGAGGCTGCGCAATCTGCGCACGGGCGCGGTGATCGACAACACTTTCCGCGCCGGAGAGCGGATGGAGCAGGCGATGATCGACCGCCGGAAGCTCCAGTTCCTGTACCGGGCGGGCGACGACTATACGTTCATGGACCTGGAGACGTTCGATCAGCTTGCGCTGGGCAAGGACGTGCTGGGCGAGTCGGTGGCTTACCTGAAGCCGGACATCGAAGTCATGGTGATGAAGTACGGGGAGGAGATCCTGGGGGTGGAGCTGCCCCACACCATCGACCTGACGGCGACCAAGACCGATCCCGGACTGCGAGGGGATACGGCCACCGGTGGATCGAAGCCGGCGACGATGGAAACGGGAGCGGTGGTGAACGTGCCGCTCTTCATCAATGAGGGGGACGTGATACGCGTGGACACGCGGACGGGCAAGTACCTCGAGCGAGTGGCTCAGTAGACCCCAAGGGGGTGGATGCCGTGGACCTGACGCGAATAGAGGAACTGATCGAACTGATGCGTCGCTCGGGCCTGATGGAGTTGTCGCTGGAGGTGCCCGACTACAAGGTGAGCATCAAGCGGGGGGCGGAAGGCCGGCCGGCGACGGTTGCGCGAGAGGCGGCGGCATCCCAGGTCAGTCAAGAGGTCGCGGTCGAGGCCGAGCCGGAGACCACCGCGCTGCCGGTGGTCGCGCCGGTGGTCGGGGTGTTTCACAATGGGGGCATGCTCGACCCGCGGGAGATGGTGAAGGTGGGCGACCGGGTGGAAGAGGGCCAGCTGCTGGCCGCGATCGAAGCCATGAAGGTCCCGAATGAGCTGCACGCGCCGGTGGGCGGGACAATCTCGCGCCTGCTGGTGGAGGACGGAGCGGCGGTGGAGTACGGCCAGACGCTCCTGTTCATCCAGCCGGACGAGGAGGGTGAGGCCGGTGAAGACGAAGAGCAGGTTGGATTGGCGTAGCCGCCGCCGCGGTTTCTTTACCCTGATTGGCCTGCTGGCGGCGATGGTGATTATGGCCATTCTGGTGGTGCTTTAGCTGGGCGGGCCGGGGGGCGGGGGGGTCCCCGCCGGCGGCATGCGCACCACGCCCGGCGCGGCGAAGGAGAGCGCGCAGTCGGTGGTGTGCGCCAACAACCTCACGCAGCTCCGCACGGCGATCGACATTTACCAGGGGATGCACGGCAGCTATCCGCGCTCTCTGGAGGAGCTGGAGACCGGTATCGAGCTGACCTGCCCGGTGGGGGGAGAGCCGTATGAATACGACGCGCAAACGGGTCAGGTGCGTTGCCCGCATCCGGGCCACTAGCGCACGCGTGCGGCCGGGCTGGCGGCGGGTCGATAGTCGTCGGGGACGGAAGCTGGTGGGTCCGGGGTTAATCGAGCGGAGGCCTCCGTGTTCAAGAAGATCCTGATCGCTAACCGCGGCGAGATCGCGGTTCGCATTATCCGCACTTGTCGGGAGCTACACATTCCGACGGTCGCCGTCTATTCCGAAGCCGATGAAGACAGCCTGCACGTCGCGCTGGCCGATCAGTCGGTCTGCATCGGGCCGCCGCCGAACAAAGACAGCTACTTGAACATCCCCAACATCATGCAGGCGGCGATGAACACCGGGGCGGACGCCGTGCACCCCGGTTACGGGAATCTGTCGGAGGTGGCGGCCTTCGCGGAGAACTGCGAGGCCTGCAACATCCGGTTCATCGGGCCCCGCGCGGGGACGATCCGGGAGATGCAGGACAAGGCGGCCGCCCGGCGCATCGTGCGCAAGGCCGGCATCAGCATCATCCCCGGAAGCAAGGAGACGGTGCCGGGGGAGCAGGAGGCGCTCCGTACGGCCGCCACGCTCGGGTTTCCGGTGTTGATTAAGGCCGCCATGGGGGGCGGGGGCCGGGGGATTCGCATGGCGCACAACGAGGACGATCTGGGGCGGAACTTCAGGGTGGCGCAGGCGGAGGCGCAGGCGGCCTTCGGCAGCGGGGAGGTGTACCTGGAGAAGTACCTGGAGGAGCCGCGCCACATCGAGTTTCAGATTCTGGCGGATGCTCACGGCAACGTGATCCATCTCGGCGAGCGGGACTGCTCGATCCAGACCGGCAAGCACCAGAAGCTGCTGGAGGAGTCTCCCTGCGCGGACCTGGGAAGGCGGCTGCGCCACCACATGGGCGAGGCCGCGATTAGGGTGGCGAAGACCATCGGGTACGTGAACGCGGGGACGGTGGAGTTCATGGTGGACCGCGAGGGGCGGTTCTACTTCCTGGAGGTGAACACGCGCATTCAGGTCGAGCATCCCGTGACGGAGATGGTGACGGGCCTGGACCTGGTGCGAGAGCAGATCCGCATCGCTTACGGCCACAAGCTGGGCCGCAGCCAACGCGACGTGGAGTTGAAGGGACACGCGATCGAGTGCCGGGTGACCGCGGAGGATCCCACAAACCACTTCCTGGCCTCGAGCGGGAAGGTCGACTCGATCCGCCTGCCGGGCGGCCCGGGAGTGCGGGTGGATACCCATCTGTATCCCGGGTACACGGTGCCGCCGTTCTACGACGCGCTGCTCGCGAAGCTGGTGGTATGGGCACCCACGCGGCCGGAGGCCATCGCGCGGGCGGCCCGGGCTTTGCGCGAGTTCCAGATAGACGGTTTGAAGACGACGAATCTTTTTCACCAGCAAGTGCTGGCCAACGCTTACTTCCGCCGCGGCGAGATAGCCACCAACTTCCTGCAACGGCGGATGGGTCTGACGTGAGGCGCCGGCCGCTTCGGCCGCGCCCGCGCAAGTCCGCCGGATAGGCCGGGATAGGCAAGGATATGGGGAAACGGCGAGCCGCGCGCGAGCTTGCCCTGCGAACTCTCTTCCAGGTCGATGTCGGAGGCATGAAGTCCGAGGAAGCAATAGACCTGGGCTTTGCGCAAGAGCCCCGTGACGCGCAGACGCTGGCCTTTGCCCGGGATCTGGTGGAGGGAGTGGTTCAGCAGGGGACGCGCATCGACGCGGTGATCGAAAAGTACGCCCGGGACTGGACGCTCGAACGGATGGCGAATATCGATCGGAACGTGCTGCGGCTGGCGATCTGCGAGCTGTTCTTCATGCCGGACATTCCGCCGAGCGTGACGGTGGACGAGGCGGTGGAGCTGGCGAAGAAATACAGCACGGCGGAGTCGGGGCGGTTCGTGAACGGAATCCTGGGCAACCTCGTCCGCCACCTGGACGAAGAGCTGGCGGAGCAGCAGGTGAAATGAGCCAGGAGAGTCGCCACGTCTTCACGGTGCGACGACTGACCCAGTACGTGAAGGCGCTGCTGGCTCAGGACCGCACGCTGCGCGGGGTGTGGGTGAGGGGCGAGATCTCCGATCTGACGAAGCACGTATCCGGCCACATCTACTTCACCCTGAAGGACGCCCACAGCCAGCTTCGCTGCGTCTTCTTCCGGGAGGAGGCGAAGCGGCTGAGGTTCGACCCGAGCAACGGGACGGAGGTGGTGGCGCGGGGCGCGGTGACCGTCTATGAGCCGCGGGGGCAGTATCAATTGGTGGTGCGGGAGCTGGAGCAGGCCGGCGTCGGCGACCTCCATCAGGCCTTCGAGCGGCTGCGCCGGAAGCTGGCGGAGGAGGGCCTGTTCGAGGAGAGCCGCAAGCGTCCCCTGCCCGCGTTTCCGCGCAAGCTCGCGCTCCTGACCTCCCCCATCGGCGCGGCCGTGCACGATGTGGTGAGCACGCTGCGAAAGCGCTGGCCGATGGTCGATGTGGTGCTGATCCCGACGCCGGTGAGCGGCGCGGCGGCGGCGCCAGGCCTCGCCAAGGCGCTGGGACTGCTGCGCGCGGTGGAGGGCGTCGAGGTGGCGATTCTGGCGCGAGGCGGCGGCGCGATGGAGGAGCTGGCCGGCTTCAATGCGGAGGAAGTGGCGCGCGCGGTGGCGGCCTCGCCGGTGCCGATAGTGACGGGCATAGGACACGAGAGCGATTTCACGATTGCGGACTTCGTCGCCGACCATCGCGCCCCGACTCCCACGGGCGCGGCGACGGCCGCGGTTCCGGACCGGCGAGAGCTGCTGCGGACCGTGCTGGCGCGACGTCGGGCGGCCGCGCAGCGACTGGAGCGCCTGGTGGAGCGGTGCCAGCGGGAGCTGAATCTGCTGCGGGCGCGACCCGTGCTGCGCACGCCGCGGCTGCTGTTTGCCAGTCAGCGACAACGGGTAGACGAAGTTATGGTTGCAGTCCGACAGCAGGTGACCCGCCGCCTCGATGGTATTCGAGATAGGGTGACCCGCGCCACCGAGAGGCTGGAAGCGCTCAACCCCACTTCCGTCCTGGCGAGGGGGTATTCGATCACCCGACTTCCCGACGGAACCGTGGTGCGAAGCGTGCGACAGCTCGCGCGCGGAGCGGCCGCCGAGGTGATCCTGTCGGAGGGCTCCGCAGAGATGGAGGTTCGCAAGCTGCGGGAGCCGTCCGACCAGGTGTGAGGAGGACAAGGTGCGAGTAGCTGGGGTAGTCGCGTTGCTGATGGCCGTGGGGACGGCGAGTTGGGCCGGCCAGTCGGAGGCGCCCGCGCCTGCGGGCGCCCAAGAGCACCGGGCCGCCTGGGCGGCCTTTGTGGCTCCCGCTCTGGCCGGGTCGGAGGGCGCGAGAACGGCGCAAGCGCGTCAACAGGCCTTCCTGGCCGCCATCCCGCACATGGAGGCGGCGGTGGCGGCCGACCCGGAGAACGCGACCTACCGGGCCTCGCTGGCCTACATCTGTCTCGTCGCGGGGCAGTATCAGAAGGCTCTGGAGGCGACCAATCGAGGGGTAGAGCTGAATGGCAGGGACGTGTTATTGCAGGTGCTGCGGGGCCAGGCCGAGGCGGCGATGGCGCAGATGAGCCCGGAGGATGTGGGGCAGCGCATCGGGCCCGCACTGGAGGCCTTCGATGAGGCCTCCCGACTGGAGGCGGACAATGCGCTGCCGCTGTTGCAGGCGGCGAGCGTGGCCTTCGACGCGGGGCGCGCCGATTTGGCGCAGCCGAGGATTCAGCAGGCGCTCGCGCGAACGAACTGCACGCTGTACCGGATTTCGGTTCCCTTCGATCTCGGCGATGAGCCGGCGGAATCGATCAGCGCCTGGCAGTATGTGCAGTACGGATTCTGGTGGGGGTTCTCCGCCCGCTGCGCGAACGTCGTCGCCGGGTGCTGGCGGCTGGGAGCAGAGGAGGAGCAGGCCGGGCGGCTCGCGGCCGCGGAGGAGCGCTTCCAGTGGGCCTTGCAGGTGTCGCGCAAGGTGGGGCTTACAGAGCCGCATCTGTTCATTACGGTGAACATGGCCATCGATTTGATGGGGGATTCTTACGGTCATCTGGCGCGGGTGGCGGAAGCCCAGGGGAACGACGAGGCCGAGCGGTGGACCGGGGAGAGCGGAGTGGTGCAGATCGGCCGCGGCTTCCTGCTCTCGGGCCTGGAGGAGTATCAGGCTCAGGTCGCCGAGGGCCCACCGGATTCGATCGAGGCCCTGCTGGCCCTGGAAAACAGGTCGGTCACCACGGTGATCGATGGAATCGGCCTCACGGAGGAACGGCCCGTCCCGGCCTGTGCGCCGACGGGATGCGCGCCCTAGCTTCGGATCGCCGTTTGATGCGCGCCGAGCGGCCGGTCAGGCGTGAGGCCGGCGGCGGCCCTGCTCAAGGCCGGCCCAATCTGGTATCATGGGGAGATTGGTATGTCGAGATCACTTCGTCTTTGATGAGAGGGACCAGTCGCGTGGCTGAGAAGGCAAAGCGAAAAGGAAAGAGGGGCAGGTCGAAGGAGCCGACGTTCGAGACGGCTCTCGATCGACTGGAACAGATCGCGGAGGAGCTGGAAAGCGGAGAGCTTTCGCTGAAGGACGCGATCAGCTTGGCTGAAGAAGGGCTGAAGTTGTCGCAGTTCTGCGAGAAGCAGCTAACCGAAGCGGAGGGCAAGGTCCACAAGCTCGTGGAGCGCATGGGTGGAGTGGGTGTTGAGCCGCTGGCGGCGGAGGCTTCCGAGGAAGATGAGGAGGACTGATTCTGCCAGTGGACACGCTTTTGGACCGCATCGATAGCCCGGCCGATCTCAGGGAGCTGGACCCGGAGCAGTTGCCGAAGCTCGCGGAGGAGATCCGCGAGCGCATGATCGACACCGTCTCCCGCACCGGGGGGCACTTGGCGGCCAGCCTGGGCGCGGTGGAGTTGACGATTGCTCTGCACTACGTGCTGGAAAGCCCGAAGGACAAGATCCTTTGGGACGTGGGGCACCAGGCCTACGCGCACAAGCTGCTGACGGGTCGGCGGGAGCGCTTCGACACGCTGCGACAGGCCGGAGGAATTTCCGGCTTCCCGCGGCGCCGCGAGAGCGAATACGACGCCTTCGACACCGGGCACGGGAGCACCGCGATCGCCGCCGGCCTGGGGATGGCGAAGGCCCGCGACCTGGCGGGCGACGATTACGTCGTCGCGGCGGTGGTCGGCGATGGCTCCATGACGGGCGGCATGGCCTTCGAGGGGATGAACTACGCGGGGCATCTGAAGAGCCCGCTGATCGTCATTCTCAACGACAACCAGATGTCGATCTCGCGGAGCGTGGGCGGGCTGTCCCGATACCTGAGTAAGATCCGGCTGGACCCGTATTATCTGCGGGCGAAGTCCGACTTCGAAAGCGCGGCCTCGAAGCTGCCGCTGGGTGAAAGCCTGCTCGACGCGGTCGACCGGTTCAAGGACGGGATCAAGCATCTGCTGATTCCGGGGATGCTGTTCGAGGAGCTGGGCTTCACCTATCTGGGGCCGATCGACGGGCACGACCTGCCCTTGCTGATGGATACGCTGACGCAGGCGCGGGGGCTTTCCCTGCCGGTGGTGATCCACGTGATGACGCAGAAGGGGCGCGGCTACACGCCCGCGGAGAACGACGCGACGAAGTGGCACGGCACGGGGGCCTTCGATATCGAGACCGGCGAGCCGGCCAGCTCCTCCAGTGGATTATCCTACACGAGCGTGTTTGGGAAGACGTTGGTCGAGATCGCGAAGGAGAACCCGCGGGTGGTGGCAATCACCGCGGCGATGAAGTCCGGCACGGGCTTGCAGGGCTTCGCGGAGGAGTTCCCGGAGCGATTCTTCGACGTGGGCATGGCCGAGCAGAGCGCAGTCACCTTCGCCGCGGGGCTGGCGCGGGAGGGGATGCGCCCGGTGGCGGCCGTCTACTCGACCTTCTTGCAGAGAGCTTACGATCAGATCCTTCACGATGTGGCGCTGCCCTGCCTGCCGGTGGTGCTGGCCGTCGACCGAGCCGGCCTGGTGGGCGAGGACGGCCCGACCCATCACGGAGCCTTCGATCTGTGCTACCTGCGCCACGTGCCGGACCTGGTGTTGATGGCGCCGAAAGACCTCACTGAACTGGCCGCCATGCTGCGCACCGCGCTGGAGGTGGAGGGGCCGGCGGCTATCCGGTATGCCCGCGGGGAGGGCCGGAACCCGCCCCAGGGCCGCGTGGAGGCCCTGCCCGTCGGGAAGGGGGAGCTGTTGAGGGAGGGGGATTCGGTGGCGGTGATCGCGCTCGGCACGATGGTGGCTCCGGCCCTGGAGGCGGCCGAGGCGCTGGCGGAAGACGGAATCGAGGCCGCGGTGGTGAACGCCCGGTTTGTGAAGCCGCTCGACGTGGAGCTGATCGGCCGGCTGGCGCGGAGCTGCGACCACGTGGTCACGGTGGAGGAAAACTGCGTGGCGGGTGGATTCGGCAGCGCGGTGATGGAGGCGCTGCAAGCGCAGGGCGTATCGGTGCCGGTGCTGAGGATCGGCCTGCCGGACTCGTTCGTCGAGCACGGCAGCCGCGAGTTCCTGCTGGAAAGCATCGGCCTCCGGCCGGAAGCGATGGCTCGAAGCATCGCGGCTTTCGTGAGGGACGAAACCCACAGCCTAACCTCTTGACGGTCGCCCGGCGCGATGGCCGCGAGGCCGCCTACGCCGAGTGGCGGTTTGGTTGACAAGGCCGACGACGGCGCGTAGAATGCGTTGCGGGTCGGACCAAGGGGACCATCTGTGCCGCGCTGCCCTAGCTGCGACAGGAACAACGACGAAGAAAGCCGCTTCTGCAAGCACTGCGGCTCCCCGATGGGTGCCTCGGAGGCCCCGGCGGAGGCCGACGAAGACACCCTCATTCTCCGCCTCTTCGACGAACGGCCCGAGGAGTCCGTGGGCCGCCGCGCCCAGGTATGGCTGCTGGATCCGACGGGCGAGCACGTCTCCCGGACCTGCGAGTTACGGGAGGATACGACGATCATCGGTCGCCACGCCGATTGCGCCATCTCCCTGCCCAGCAGCACCGTCTCGCGGCGTCACGCGGGAATCCGAGCGGAGGGTAGCCACTTCTTTCTTCGCGATCTGAACAGCACCAACGGCACTCTCCTGAACAGGGAGCCGGTCATCGGCGAGGAGCTGCTCCACGACCGGGACGAGATCGGCGTCGGGATCTACCGCCTGATCTTCCGGTACTTGTAGCCGAGTCCGGCTCGCATGATGGGGTTAATGGGCCAGTCACTCACCGCATTCGGCGTTGCCTTTCTGCTCGGCGCGGCGCTGTCGCGCACCTTCCGCCGTAACTTGTTCTGGTTCACCTCGCGGGAGCGAAAGGCGGGGAAGGAGCAGATCTACCGCCTCTTCCCGAAGATGCGCCGGCCGCTGGGCGGCGGTATGGCGATCATGCTGGCCGCCACCGCGGGGCTGGTGGTGGTGCCGGCCCTGTGGGGGAGAGCGCCCGCCGTAGAGGCCCTCTGGATTCTCCCGGTGGCTTGGGCCTATGCGCTGATCGGCCTCTTCGATGATTTGAAGAAGGTGCGCGGCCGGGGGATGCGCGACCGGCCGAAGTTCTATCTGCAATCGGTGGTGGCGGTGGTCTTCGGCCTGCTCGTGTGGCGCTTCCTCGATTTTCACGTGGTGCAGGTGCCGTTCCTGCGCGACCCCGTGGACTTCGGGATGCTCTACGTTCCGTTCGCCGCGCTGGTGCTGCTGGCGACGGCGAATGGGGTCAATCTTTCGGACGGGATCGACGGCCTGGCCGGAGGCGCGGTCGCCATCGCGCTGTTGGGGGTGGCGGCGATGGGGGCGATCGATCCCACGCACGCCACGGGGGCGGTGTGCTGGCCGCTGGTGGGGGCTATCTTGGGGTTCCTGGTTTACAATCTTCCGCCCGCGCGCTTGCTGATGGGAGATACGGGGGCGCTCGGGATCGGGGCCGCGCTGGCGGCGCTGGCGATCCTGGCGCGAGCCGAGTTCTGGCTGCTGCTGCTGGGAGCGCCCTTCGTCATCAATGCCGGGTCGGTGCTGATTCAGATGGGAACCGTCCGGGTGCTGTGGCGAGTGATCCGGCCGCTTCGGCATCGAACCACGGAGACCGCGCGGCCGTTCCTTTGCACTCCGCTGCACCATCACTTCCAGTGGCTGGGGTGGAACGACTGGCGGGTGCTGGCGCTGTTCTGGGGGATGGCGGCGGTGATGTCGGCCTGGGCGTTGTTGTCGTTGAAGGTGGGGGCGCTATGGGTGATCGGGCTGCTGGCGCTGGCGGTTTTCCTGGTGGCGGCGGCGCTGCAGAAGCTGCTGCGGGCGAGCTACTTCCTGGGGCTGAAGCCCCGCCCGGAACAGGCAAGCGTGCTGGTGCTGTATCGGGGCCTGCCGGTTTCGATCTTGGCCTGGCCGCTGCATCGCGTCAGCCACGAGACCTCCATCACGGAGGGAATGTTGGTGGGCGCCACGGCGGAGAGCATGTTGTGGCGGCCGCTGACGGAGATCGAGGCCCAGGCGGTGCTCGGGAAGATCTACGCCGATCACCGTCTCTTCGACGAGGCGCTGGCGGAGTGGGAGCAGATTCCCATCCGCAACCTCCTGATCCGGCCCAGCGTGGTGTTGACGCTGGCTCGCATCTACTACGGGCGGGACCGCCTGCTGGAGGCGATCAAGCTGTGGGAGCAGCTTCCGCCCTCCCGCCTCCAGGAAATGCCCAACCTGCGGGAGGTGGTGCGCAGCGCCAAGCTCCGCCTGGCCGATCTGGCCAGCAAGTCGCATCGCCAGAGCATGCGCATGATGCGGAGCGCGGAAGCGGGGGCGGTTGCGCCGGAGCGGGTGGAGGGCCATCTGCTGGCCGCGCGCCGGTTCAATCAAGACCTGCTGTCGCTGCTGCTGTACGAGCGCGACAAGCTGCGCGGGCGGGCGCCCGACCCCGAGGCCGCCCGCGCTCGCCGCGAGCTGCTGCGGCAGACCCGGAACACGGTGCTGGCGCGCATCCGCGAGCTGGACCAGGGGTTGACAGAGGTGGCGCACACGGCCGAGGGGCCGGAGGAGGTGGTGGAATCGCCCACCGGAGATCCGGCTCAGCGGGCCGCGCAGGAATTGCAGGTGGGGCGGGAGGCGCTGCTGGGGTTGCTGGCCGAGGCCGGCCCCGGCGAGCCGCGGGTGACGCGGGCCGCGGTCCATCCCAAAGCCTCGCGCAACACCGTCTTCCGCATCCACCTCGCCTGGCCGGGCGAGGGCCCCGACAGCGTCATCGCCAAGCGGTACGCCTCCGACCGGATCGCCTTCTTCTCCGCCTGCTATCGACGAGAGAGGGGCGTGCTGGAGCTGCTGCACCGTTATGGGTGCGCGGTGCCGCGCGTTTACAGTGGCGATCTGAGGGAGGACCAGGCGCTGCTCATACTGCAGGACCTGGGGGATGAAACGCTGGCCGAGCGACTGGAGGCTGCGGACCCGCCGGTGAAAGAGCACTGGCTGCGCTCGGCGACGGGCGCGCTGGTCGCCCTCCATGCGACGGCCCATGGACACCTGCGCGAGCTGTCGGCGGAGATCGAGAAGATCCACAAGGAGATCCTGGGGCCGGAGTACTACGCCAGCGCCCTGCGCATCGCGATCGAGCGTATCGCCGAGCTGAGCGACAGGCCGATGACCGAGTCCGAATGGCCGCAGGCGGTGGTGCACATCGGGCCGCTCATCGACTTCCTGTGCGACAGGCCGAAGGGGTTCATCCACTTCGAGTTCACGCCGCATCACCTGCTGGTGATGGAGGCGGGGCTTCACGTCTTCGACTTCGAGCAGGCCACCATCGGGCCGCCGGAGTTCGACCTCGCCACGCTGCTGGCGCAGCCGGAGAGCGATGTCGGCCCGGAGGGCTGGGATAGGATGGTCGAGCATTACGCGCTGTTCGCGGCGGAGTCCGGGCTGCCGGTGGCCGAGGGCGGGCAGCTGGAGCGCGCGGTCTCCTATGCGGCGCTGTTCAAGTGCCTGGTGTATGCGGGAGCGGCGGCCAATTTTCTCGACAAGTTTGGAGGAGAGCACCACTTGCAGCGCTTCCACTACTACCTCGACCGCAGCCAGGCGATACTGAGCCGCTGGCCTCCGCTGCGGCCGCTTGGGATACTGCTGGAGTCGCGGTTTCGGGCCGCCCGATCGGCCGCGCCGGGCCGCCGCGCCAATCCGCCGCCGAGCCAGTCCGGTTGACGCCGTCCTTGCCCCGCCACTATAATCCCAGTGGTGGGCAACTAACCACCGAGAGGGCCTTCCTGTGGGAAGCTTTTCCGGAATCCTCCTGATTATCGCGCTGGTGATCGTAAGCGGGGTAATCGCCTACGTAGGGGACATCGTGGGGCGGCGCATGGGCCGCAAGCGCCTCAGCCTGTTCGGCATGAGACCGCGGCACACGGCTATCGCGATGTCCGTGGCGGCCGGCATGCTGATCACGATGATGACCTTGACCGTCGCCATGACTCTCTCCAGAGATGTGAAGGACGGCTTCCTGCGCGTGGCGGAGATGCGCCGGACGCAGCGAGAGACGCTGGCGGAATTGCAGGAGCTGAGGGAGCGGCTCGAGGGGCTGCAGGGCGAGCGGGAGACGGCGGAAGCAGTGCTGGCGGAGCGCCAGGCCGAGGTGGTGGAGGCCAGAGGCCTGCTGGTGGCGGCCGGAACCGACCTGGAGACAGAGCAAGCGGAGCTGGCCAGCGCCTCCGCCGCGCTGGACCGGGCCGAGGACGCCTTCGCGCGACAGGCCCAGCTGGTGGCTAACCTGACCCGGACGGAGGACGAGCTCAGGCGCAGCGTCCAGAACTTGAGGGCGATGGCCGCCGGGGGCATCGCCATTCAACGAGCGACGCCGATTCTGTTCGGAGCGGGCCAGCCGCTCGACGTCTGCCTGATCGACGGCCGACAGCCGGTTTCGGAGATACGGGCGGAGCTGGACGCCTTCGTGGACTACCTCGACGCCGGGTCTCGGTCGGCCGGAGCGCGTCCCGGCACGGAGGGCGAGCGCGCGGTGATCATCCGCAAGCCGGTGCGCGACCCGGAGACGGATGCTCTCACCTGGGTGGAGGCCGATCAGGTGCTGGAGGCGGTGGCCGAGCGCGTGCACGAGGGCGCGGGCGGGGTGATCGTGCGCGCGTTCTCGGTGGTGAACACCCATTCGGGGGAATCGGTACCCATCGACTTCGAGCTGTTCCGCAACCACCTGGTCTTCCGCCAGGGAGAGCAGCTCGCGGAGACCATCACAGACGGTCGCCTTTCCCAGGCCTCGCTCATGAATGCCCTGGTGAGCCTGCTCCGCGAGCAGGTCGGCGAGCAGGCGCGATCCAGAAACGTGATGCCCCGCCTGAGCCACGGGGACGCCCATCAATTTGGGTCGACCCGGGGGGCGGTTGGGGAGATCGGCTACGAAGAGCTGTTCGAGGTGATCGGCGAGCTGAGGGCTGTCGGCGGCACTGCGCGGGTCACCGTGCGGGCGGCCCGCGACACCTGGACGATCGGCCCGTTGGACGTCGAAATGGCGGTGGAGCCCTTGACTTAGGGGCCTCCGAGCTAGCGCCAGGAGACCATGCTAACGTCCACCTGATTTGACAAGGCGTTGAAAGACGCCGGCACGATGCGGTAAACTAGAACGTGCGGAGGGCGCCTTCAGCGCCCTCCCTCTGAAGGGCCGGAGGGCGCTGAAGGCGCCCTCCCTCTTGTGAGGTGGAGAGTGGCCGTGCAGAGGCGTGAACTCCGGGCTCCGGTGCTAGCGGTGGACCCGGGCCGAGATAAGTGCGGAATTGCTGTCGTGGCGGCCGACGGCCGGGTGTTGTATCAAGCCGTCGTGGCCGCGGCCGATATCGCGGAAACGGTGGCTAAGGTGATCTCCGAGTACGAGGTGCGCACGTTGATTCTCGGCGATCGCACCGCCGCCAAGAAGGTGGAATCCGCGCTGCTCCGAGCAGACCTGACGCTGAAGCCGGTGCTGGTGGACGAACATCGGTCCAGCGAGCAGGGCCGGCGGCGATACTTCCGGGACAATCCCGCACGCGGCTGGCGGCGGCTGGTTCCGGTCACCCTCCAGACGCCGCCTCGACCCTACGACGACTGCGTCGCCATCGTGCTCGCCGAGCGCTATATGGCCGACCTGAAGCGGGACTAGCCCGGCCCGTTGCGGCCTACTCCTTGGCGGGCGTCGGTCCCTTGGCGAGGCTCTTCAGATAAGGTGTGAAGAGGTCTATGGGCACGGGGAAGATGGTCGTCGAGTTGTGCTCTGAGGCGACTTCCGAAAGCGTCTGCAAGAAGCGAAGCTGAAGGGCGATCGGCTGCTCGGCCATGATCTCGCCCGCTTCCCGGAGCCGGTGGGCGGCCTGGAACTCTCCCTCCGCGTTGATTACCTTGGCGCGACGCTCGCGCTCGATCTCGGCCTGCCGCGCCATCGCGCGCTTCATGCTGTCGGGCAGAACGACGTCCCGCACTTCCACCATGGAGACCTTGATGCCCCACGGTTCGGTCTGCTCGTCGATGATCTCCTGAAGGCGGTGGTTGATCTTGTCCCGTTCGGAGAGCAGCTCGTCGAGCTCGGACTGCCCGAGCACGCTGCGCAGGGTGGTCTGGGCGATCAGGTAGGTGGCCTTGTGGAAGTTCTTGACCTTCACCACCGCGTCGGCGGGCTCCAGGACCCGGTAGTAGACCACGGCGTCGACAGTGACCGGCACGTTGTCCCTAGTCATGACCTCCTGGCGCTGAACGTCGATGGTCTCGATGCGGGTGCTGATCCGCTCCATCCTGTCCACGACGGGGATCAGCAGGATGAGTCCCGGACCTTTGACCGGGATCAAACGACCCAGGCGGAAGATCACCGCCCGCTCGTACTCTCGCAGGATTCTTACTGCCGCGGCGAGCAAGATGAAGGCGAATGCGAGTACGCCTATGGTAATCGCTAGACCGTAGCCTCCTTCGTTCACAGATCCTCACTCCTTTCCATCATGATCCCCCGGGAACTTCGCTTCTTCGGCGGCGCCGGCCTCTCTCCTGCGCACCAGCAAGGTAAATCCATCTTGGCCGACTACTGAAATCTCCTCCCCCTCCCCGATCTCTCCCTCCACCGCGCGGGCTCGCCAGCGCTCGCCTTCGACGATCGTCTGACCCTGAGGATCGAGCTTGGTGACGGTTCGGCCGCGCGCGCCGAGCAGGCCCTGCTCTCCGGTCGACACCTTTCGCATGTGCGCGCGGATGGCGGCCCCGATGACGAACAGGAAGAAGGCGACGATGAGCACGGCCATTACGACGATGACTTGCCAGGAAACTCTAAGCGCCGGTGACAGAGAGGTATCCATCAGCATTAGCGCTCCTATCACAAAAGATGTCACGCCACCCACCGTCAGCACCCCATGTGACACCACCTTGACCTCGCCGAGGAACAGCAGCATGGCGAAGACGATCAGCCCGACACCGGCGTAGTTGACCGGCAGCACGGCCATCGAATAGAGCGCCAGCAGGAGGCTGAGGCCGCCGATGACTCCCGGCAGGATGGCCCCCGGATTCTGGAGCTCGAACATGATGCCGAGGCCGGCCAGCACCAGCAAGACGAGCAGGATGTTGGGGTCGGCGAGCACGTGCAGGAACTGCTCCTTCGCGCTCGCCGTCACCTCTATCAAGGGCGCGCCCGCGGTTCGCAGGGTGACGGTTCGGCCGCCGGGCAGGGAGACCTCTTGCCCGTCCACGGCCGCGAGCAGAGCTTCGGTGTCGTCGGCGAGGAGATCGATGACTCCCAACTGAAAGGCCTCCGTGGCGGTTGCGGTGACGCTCTCGCGGACCGCGCTCTCGGCCCACTCCTCGTTCCTGCCCCGCACCTGGGCGATCACGCGCGCCTGCCGGGCGAAGGTGTTCACCACCTTTTCCATCATGACGTCGGCCGAGGGAGCGGCCGCCGGAGCCGGCTCCTCCCCCTCCCCTTCGCCCTCCCCCTTCTCGCCTTCCGGCGCCTCGGGCACCTTGGGCATGGAGAAGAGCTGCACCGGGTGGGCGGCGCCAATGGTGGTGGCCGGATGCATGGCTGCGATGTGGGCGGAGAGGGCGACGAAGGTGCCGGCCGAGATGGCGTAGGCGCCGGCGGGGTAGACGTAGACGATGGTAGGAAGGGGGGCGTTGAGCAAGGCCTCCGTCATGTCCTTCATCGGCTGGCCCAGGCCGCCCGGGGTGTTGAGGAGAATCAGGAGGCACTGGGCGTCTTCTTCTTGCGCCACGCGCAGGGCGCGCTGGAGGTACTCCGCGGAGGGAACGTCGATGGCGCCCCGGATCCGAATCATCATCACCGGGCCTCTCTCTTGCCCGGCGGAGGCGCCGAGGCAGAGGATCCCCAGGAGCACCAGCGCGACCAGAGCTAGTAACCTTCGCTTCATCCCCCGTCCCCCATCAGAACTCCGTTTTGCGCGGCCGCATCCAGGTGGTGGTCTGCCAGCAGGGCAATCCCTGCTCGGCATTGCCGAACTCGGTGGGAAGCTCTTTGCCGGAGATGCCTCGCAGCGCCCGCGCCAGCACCAGGACGAGCACGAACAACGGCAGCGAGGCCCAGCGCGCTTCTTTGCGGAACAGGTCTTGGGTCAGGGCGTAGGCGATCCACACTCCGCCGGCCGCGGCGGCGGCGAGGGACTTCATCATTTGGCTGGTGCGGCGGCGGGAGCGCAGCGGCCCGGCGCGCTTCTGCTCTCCCCGCTCGACGCAGTCGAGACATTGATCCGCCAGGGCCCGGGCGTGGGCGGCGCCGCTCTCTCGCAGGAAGCCGAGCTCGATGCGCGCGTCCTCCCACTCCTCCTGCATTCGCAGGCTGCAGGCCAGCATCGAGCGGGCGGCGACCCGCACGCCGCGCGACCCGACCTGTCGCCGGAAGTGCTCTGCGGCCGAGGCGTAATCCTTCATGTGGTAGCGCGCCACTCCCAGCGCCAGCTCCGGGCGGAGATCGCCCGGCGCCTGCTCGACCGCGTGCTGCAGAGCCTTCGCCGCGTCGGCGTTGGCGCGCGCGAAGAGATGCGACACGCCCAGGTGCCACCAGGCCTGGGGATACTGCGAGTCATACTTGGTGGCGTCCCGGAAGGCGTTGCGGGCGCTCTTGACGCGGCCGCTGGCCATGTAAGCGCGCCCCAACTGGAAGGCCGCCTCCGCGCCGCGGCCGTACTCCCGCGCGTCGCGGCGGTAGTCCCCTACCCTGTCGATGTCGATGTCGGCAAAGGTCGCCGCGAAGTCCGTGTAGGGATCGATGATGGCGTCCTCGGCGAGGAGCATGGCGTCTCGCGCTTGATTCCAGTACTCCTCGAAGCGCGCGTCGTGGCGAACGGCGAACTGCTCCCGCAGGAGGCCGAGTTCCCTCAGCTCCTGCCGCGTCTCCCAGGCGCTTTGGCGATTCGGCGGAGGCTCTTCCGCCTCGGCCTCTTCCGGCGGCGCGGGCGGCATCCACACCTCCGTCGCCAGCACCTCCCCGAACCCGGAGGGGTGGAGCTGAGTGAGAAGCGAGCGCGCTTGCGTCAGGTCCGGCTCTTCCGGAGAGGGGGGTTGAGTCTCGGCGGGGATCTCGACCTCGCGCGCAAACGTCTCCGCCGACCACTCGCGCTCGGGGCCGCCGGGCTCCTGCCCGAACGGGGCCGAAGGTTTCCTATCGAGTTCGATCAAGCCAGTCCTCGCTCCAACACACGTCCCAGTGCGTCCACGACATGGGAGTCGTACTTGCTTCCTCTATTCGCCGTCAGCTCCGCGACCGCCTCTGCCTCGGTCCGCGCAGGCCGGTACGGCCGGTCGGAGGTCATCGCCGCCATTACGTCGGCGACGGCGAGCACGCGCGCGGCAAGCGGGATCTCCTCCCCCATGAGGCCCTCGGGGTAGCCGCTGCCGTCCAACCGCTCGTGGTGATAGCGCACCGCGGGCTTGACCGACCAGGGGAACTCCAGGGCGTCGAGGATCTGGACGCCGACGAGCGGGTGGGTGCGCACGATTTCGGTCTCCAGCTCGGTCAGCTCGCCCGGCTTGAGAAGTATCATGTCGCTGATGCTGACGTGGCCGATATCGTGCACCCGGGAGGCCACCCTGATGCCTTCCGTCGTCTCCGGGGGACATCCCATCTCCTGGGAGATGGCCACCGCGAGGCGAGCCACGCGGTCGGCATGGCCGCGGGCGTGCTGATGGCGCGCCTCCAATGCGCGCAGCAGGGCGCGCACGACGCCGTACATCATGGTCCGGCTGGGGGCCTGGTCTCCCGCCGACAGGTAGTCGTCGGCGCGCGCCTCCGCGTCTCTCTGACGTTCCGCGAGAAAGCGCTCCACGAGGGCGTTGGCGGGGCGCGCGGGGCCATCGCCCGCCACCGTCAGGCCGTCCACCTCCACCGGGGCTCCTTGCTCCCTTGCGGCGGCCAAGGCCGCCTCCTTCTCTCCCTCGCGCAGTCGATCCCAAATCATGGTGAGGCTGGGCTCGATCTGCTCGTAAGCCCGAGAGCGGACGTAGAGCCTTTCGGCCTCGCTGAGAGGGAGGGCTCCGGACTTCATCTCGAACACCTCGTAGGTCACCAGTTGCAGGTAGTACGGCCACCCGCCGCCGAGCTGCATGATGAACTCCCGCTCGGGAGCAAAATCGACGCCGTTCTCCCGCGCCAGCGCGTTCACCGACTCCCAGGCGGACTCCGTGTCGAGCGGCCGCAGCCGGACCACCGAGAAGAGATCGGCGAAGGGCGATCCCACCTCGCGTCCGGCGATGGCCAGCTCGTGGAGGCGGCGCTCGGTGGCGGTAACGAAGCACACTGCGGGCCGCGCGGCGACGTGGCGCAGGGCGGAGAAGAAGTTCAGGTCGAAGTTCGGGTTGTGCGCCGCCAGCTCGATCTCATCGAGGAAGAAGATGAGTTTCTCGCCGGCCACCTCGAGCTGATCCAGCACGTCTTTGAGCTCCAGGAAGCTGAGGGAATCCAGGGTTTCGAGGCGAGGCCACACGACCGATATCTTCCCCTCGGTCTGGCGGGCGGTCTCGCGCACCAGGAGATGGAAGAACTGCTCGGCGTCGAGCGTGCCCAGCCCTTCGAAGCTCACGTAGACGCCGGCGTGCCGCGCCGGGAGGCGGTCGTGTCCGGAGGCGATTCCGCCGCCGGCCAGGTATAGCAGCAGCGAGGTCTTCCCCGACTTGACCGGCCCCACTAGAGAGCAGTTCTGGGTGCCGGCCAGCAGGCGCAGGATCTCCCTGGTCTCCCGCGTGCGGGCGAAGAAGAATCTGGGGTCCCTGATCGGCCCTCGATTGAAGAAGGGATTACTCATTGTCCCACCTCCTAACTCTCGGGCTGCGCCCTCTGCAGCCAACGGCCCAGCAATCCTATTTCGAGACGGTACGCCGTTGACGCTTCGGCCACCACCTCCCAATCATGCAATCGGCGAAGCCCCGCTGTCAGGCGCGAGGAACTGATGCCTGTAGCTTGCTTCAGTTCGTCGAAGACCATACCTTCTGGAGATTGCGAGAGAGCGCGCAAGATCGTCTGACCGTCGGCCCCCGCGCCCTGCCAGAGGTAGCGCAGGTG
>CAZWRO010000005.1:19347-26339 GCA_964635365.1 uncultured bacterium
CTGCTGTGCTGGATCAGGTTGCGCAGTTGCGAGAAGACATCTTGGCTCAGCCGGCCCGACCGAACTTTCTCTTCGAGGTCGTCGAACTCGTCCAGCAGCAAGACCAGGTGGCCGCCGTAACGCTTCGCCGCTTCGCGCACCATGTCGGCGCCGACGCCGCGCAAGCCATAGGTCGCGCCTCCGTCGGCGAGGGTGAGACCCGGCTCCTGTGCCAGGAGCGCGCGCTGAGCCATCTGCCGGAAGAAGGCCTCAGTATCATCGACCAGCATACCCTGGACGTCGATGAAGGCCGCGCGCTGGACGCCGGCGAGGCGCGCTTCGAGCCGTTTCAGCATACTGGTCTTCCCGGTGCGCCTCGGCCCCACGAGGAGCACCACGGCTCCGTTCTCCCCGCTGCTCAGCGCCCGCTCCAGAAAGGCCATCTCCGCGGACCGGCCGAAGAACATGGCGCTCTCTCCGCTCAGCGGCTTCCCCACGACGTACGGATTCACCAACCCCTCCACCTCGCCCGGAGCCACCGCGTCGACCGCGCCGCTGAACTCCGTTGCGCCGCGGCCCCCGGCATCGCGGAACTTCACCCGCCCGCGCAACTCCAAGCGACCGGGCTGGACTTCAGCGAGCGCAACCAGTACGGCCGACTTGCCCCCAGGCGCGAGGTCCGGCGCTCGCACGGATGCTCCCGCGGCGTCAACCGCCACCGCTACCTCGCAGGCCGGGCCGGCCCCCGCGTTCTCCAGGGCGACCAGCAGGGTCGGCTCCCTCCCCGCGGCAACGCAAGTGGAGGCAACCTGCGCGCGAATTCGGGCCGACTCTCTCACCGCAACTGATCTCTCCAGCACGTCGCGCCAGCGTTCGGCGATTCGATGGGCGAAGATCAGCTCCGCCCCGCCGCGCTCACCGGCCACCGCGGCCCCGATTCCCGCGCGGGCGCGGGCGAGGTGCCGTTTCCGGGGGGCGGCACCGCGCGCCTTTGTCGCATCGGCCGCGGCGCGGGCCACGGCCGCCAGTTGCGCCACCGGCTCCAGCTCACCGCGAGACGCGGTCGACGCTGCGTCGGCGATGTCGGCAAGGCTGGCGGCCTCGGCGCCGCGGCCCATCCAGAGACAGGCGCGCGCCAGCGCTTCCTTCCCGACGTCGGCGAGAGCGATAGACAAATCGCGGAGCGCGTCGCCCAATTCCTCCCGCGCCTCCAGCGCTCGGGCCAGGGTCCGCGCAACATCTCCCAGCCAGGGATTCGCCGCGGCGCGGGCAATGGCCCAGAGGAACTCCGGCTTCAACTGCTCGCGCGGCCACGACCAGAGGACATCGGCGGCCCTCGCCGCGTCGCGGTCGAGAACGCGGGCCAGGCCCTCGGCGGCGGCGACGCCCGTGGTCCAATCGGCGGCCAGCTCCACCAGACGGTCCCAGATCCGACCCTCCGGCTGCGAAGCCTGCCGGCCGAGCGCCCGCGCGGCCGCGCGGGCGACCTCGCCGTCGCGGTCGTGCGACAGCGAGAGCAAGAGTTCCACGTGTTCGCTCTCCGCCGGCCCCAGCACGGCCGCGGCCGCCGCGCGCACAGATGGCTGCCGATCCAGACAGGCCCGGCGCAAAAGCTCCTGAGCAGGCGAACCGGCGAGGCCTCTGACCGCCGCCGCCCGCACCGCGGCCGCCGGGTCGTCCCCCAGGCGCGCCAGCAGATTCATCCCCTCCTGGTCGCTCCGCGCGCCCAGCCCCGCGGCGACCGCCGCCCTCACCACGGCGGAGCGATCGGAGCAGAGCTGCGCCACGACGCCGTCACTGTCCAGCCGGCCATAGTGCGCCAAGGCCGCCGCGGCCGCGGCCCGCACCGTGGGTTGCCGATCCCGTGCGAGGCGCTCCAACTGCCCCCAGGCGGCGGTGCTTCCTTCCTCCATCCATCGGCCCAGTGCGGGGGAGACGAGCACGCGCACGGCGGGAGCGGGGTCCTTCACGCAGATGTCGGCCAGGCCTGCCACGCCGCGACGGGGCAGCTCTCGCAGGGCCATCGCGGCGGCCCGCCTCCCCGCCGGGCCGCCTTCCGCGACTCGAAGCAGCAGGCTCCGGGCCGCCCGCGGCCGCGCCGGCCAGAGGGAGACGGCGGCGAAAGGCACTCCCGAGAGCACTCGCTCTTCGGCCCCGCTCACTGCGCCGTCCAGCCAGAAGAGCGCCCGGTCGAGGCTGGCTTTCCCCCGTGCTCGGCCCAAAGCGCACGCGGCGGCCCAGCGTACGCGGCCGTTCGAGTCTTCCAGCCGCGCACCCAACTCGTCGACCGCGCGGGAAGAGCCGCGCTCCACCCGCTCTGCCAGGCCGCCGGCGGCCGCCACGCGCGCGGAGGGGCTGCTGTGTCCGGCCGCGGCGATAAGCTCGTCTTCAAAGTCGCTTCCGGCTTGGGCGAGCGCGATCGCCGCCACTTCCGCGGCGGAGGCGTCTTCGGACCGCAGCAGGGCCGTCACACACGCAGGCTCCAGCTCGGCCAGCTTGACCAGGTGGGGAATGGCGGCGTGGGGGGAAAATGCTAGCCGACCTCCAGCGATATCGAGGAGAAACCGGCGCGCCCAACCACGGCGCGCCGCGTCCTGCCCCAGCCGGTGGCTTGCGGCGCTCAGCTTGACCTCGTCGACGCTTGCGGCGTCTGTGCGGAGCGCCCCAGGCTCCCCGTCCCTCGGAGCCTGCCGCATCCTATACCCCCCTGCAAGATTCTCTGTACGGTGTTTGCCGCCCAGCAGGCCAGCGCCGCCTGGACGACACAGATATCTGTCAGGTAACTGCTTCTCTTCCACAGACGAGCTGGCAAGCCTTCAAGCGCCCCCCACTATTTCCCGATAGTGTATTCTGGGGCGCGCGCCGGCGGCGATTTGGGCGGCCATGAGCCTGGGCTGGAGCAATCTCATCCTTGCGACGGCCTTTGACTTGTGGTACAATTCTGGTGGCTGTTTCTTGGAGGAGCGCAAAGGGATGCGGTGCAGGTGTATCGTCGTCACCTGGCTAGTCCTGTTGGGCGCAATTAGTGTGCTGTGGGCAGGTCCTTTCACCGAGGTGCCTTCCAGCCATTGGGCCTATGAGGCCTGCGCGCGCCTGACGGCCCTGGACATCCTACCCAGCGACATGGGCACCTCCTTCACCGGCCGCCCGCAGCTAACTCGCTTCGAGTTCGGCACCGCGCTTATCGACCCGCTGACCACCCTGGAGGCGGCGGTTGCGCCACTCGCGCCCGACGCCTCAACCGAGGCTACCCTCAACACAACGGCTCGCGCCTTCGGCCTCAGCCCTCGCCTGTCTGAAGATGTCATCTCAGAGGCGGCGCGGGACTTGCTTCGGCTGACCGGCGAGTTCCACGATGTGCTCTCTTCCCTGGGCTTCGATCCGGCGCGCGCAGTCGCCGCGCTGAGGATTCTCGCCGATCCGGCGGCCGTGCGCGCATGGCGCGCGGAGGCGCTTGCGGGGCACTCCCAGACGCCGGCGCTCGCAGCTATTCCCACCAACACGAACACCGTCGAGCTGCCGCTGGCCCACGGCACCTTCGCCTTCACCTATCGCAACGATCCGCATGCTCCCGAGCTGCTCGATTACCTGGCGCTTTCCTCCGCCGCCGCGCGGCGGAACCTGTCCGAGGTCTACGCTCCGGCCGAGCCGGCGCTGCGAGATCCACTGGTTTCGCGACTCCGCACCGCCTACGAGTATGGGCTCGGGTCCGCGGTGACCTTGAGCCTCGCCTACGAGGAGATCGCTCGTCGCGGACAGGGACTCTCGGCGCTGGACACGGCCTCCCTCGCATCCTTCGGCATTGGCTACCGACTGACGCCGTCCACCTCGGTCAATATGTCCTACTCGCTTCTCGAATACTCGAACTACGCGCTCGATACTCCGCCGTTGCGCGATCGCGTCGCGGAGACCGCAGTCTCTATCGAGTTCTAGCTCGATGCCTCCCGCAGCGCGTGCCGTACTCCTCTCGCTCTTGCTCTCAAGCTTCTCCCTCCCGGCCGCGGCCTCGTCGAGCAGGGCTGCGCGCATCGAAGCCGACGCGGTGCATCTCGATCTCGACCTCCAGCAGACTCGGGCCGTAGGCAAGGCCTCGCTCTCCTATGGGGACTTCGACTTGCGCGCCGATCAGCTCTCGGCCGATCGCGCCACCGGCGACGTGCAGGCCGCCGGCCACCTGACGCTGATGCAGCGGGGCCGCCGTCTCTCGGGAGACACCCTGGAGTACAACTACCACGCGGAGGAAGGGGTGCTGACCAACGCCCGGCTGCGCGAGCAGGGCGTGATCATCGTCGGCGAGAGAGTGGAGCTATCCCCGGGGCGCGTGGTGGCGACCCAGGCCTACTTCACGACCTGCGACCGAGCGGAACCGCACTACAGCCTGGGCGCCGACCGCATTTCCCTGACGGCAGAAGGGCCGGCGGCCGACGGGCGCCCTACTTCCGGACGCCTGACCTTCGAGCGCGCGCGCCTGACCTACGGCCGGCGGCGGCTCTTCACGCTCCCTCGCTACTCCCTGTCGGTCGGCGAGCTGAGCGATCCCGATGGGCTCCCGCTGCCGGTGACCGGGATCAATCGCGACGACGGGCCCTATGCCTCAATCTCCTACCACGCGGGCGACCTGGAGGAGGTCGCCGCGGCGGATATCGGCTATCGTTACACCACCCTGCGGGGAATTCGCGGACACCTGAGGGCGCGCACCAAGCTGGGGCCGCTGGAGCTGGGCGCGCGGTACGTTCGGCGCGAGGACCCGGCCGACCGCGAGCTGCGCCCGAACGACATGGAGGCGGTGCTGGCCGACGTGCTGGTGAACCGGACCCCCGAGTACGGGGTCTTCCTGCCGGAGCTTCCCCTCACGCGCCGGCTCGTATTGAGCGCGGAGTGGCTGCGCGGGAACTATTCGGAGCGAGTCCCCGACGAAGAGGAGCCGCGCGCGCGGGGGGATCGCGCGGCCACCGGAGTGCTGATCTCCTCCGTCCCCTACGCGGTTTTCCCTGCGGTGACGCTGAGCCATGCCGTGGGGTGGCGGCGATCCATCTACTCCCCTGGAGACCGATACCGCGTTCGCTACTACCGACACAGCGTCGATCTGGCGCCGGCCGGGAACATGCGTCTGGCGTTGTCTTACATTACGCGCCGGGGCTCGGGCGAGACGCCCTTTCTGTTCGACCAGGTCGAGGTGGGACGAGAGCTACTCACAGACGTGCGCTGGCGGTTCGGCCCCCAATGGCGTTGTCGCGTTATCGATGCCATCGACCTGGAGGCGAGAGAGACGCATGATATGATAGTATCGCTGACGCGAACTATCCACTGCCTGGAGTACACCCTCGGGTGGCGGCAGGCGCGGGGCAGTGTCTTCTTTGGGGTGGGGATCGCACCGACTTCCACCGATGAGAGCAGCGGATGAGTGAACGAGAACGACGACGCCTTATCGTCGAGCATCTGCGAGCGGGAAGAGCAGAGGACGCAGCCCAGGAGCTAGCCCGATCGAGCGAACTCTATCCGGGCGATGATGTGCTCCACCATGTCATCGGCATCGCTTTCGCCTCCCGCGGGACGCTGCCGGCGGCGCGGGCGGAGCTGGAGACGGCGGCGACCTTCAATCCGGAATCGGCCGCCATCCTGGCCGACCTGAGCCAGGTCCGCTTGGCTCAGGGGGAGCCGGACAAGGCCATCGAAAGTGCGGAGCGATCCCTGGCCCTGGATCCCGATTTACCCATCGCTCGTTTCGCCCTGGGGCGCGCCTGCTTTGCGGGGGAGTGCGAGCGCCAGGCGCGACACAATCCCCCACCCGAAGCGGGACAGCGTGTCTCTCTTATCGACGGACGAACGCCCTCTTATCTGCGCGCGGTGACCGAGATGGAGGCGGCCCTCAACGCGGAGCCACCCTTCGCCCACGCGGTGCGGTCCGCCCTCGCCTCGGCCTATCTGTGGTCGGGCCACTATCACGCCGCGGAGGGGCAGCTCCGCGTCTTGCTGGCCGAGCTGCCCAGCGGCCCCGAGGCGGAGAGAGTGCGCGGGCGCTGGCTGGAGGCGAAATACGAGATCGAGCGCGAGCGCTATTGGGCCATCGACGGAGCGGAGCTGGCGCGCATCCAACGCTCGGCGGACGAGCCCGAGGCCTCGGCCGAGACGAAGCTGCGGCTGGCCCATGCTTACGCGGCCCTGGGCCGGGAAGAGGCCCTGGTCGGGGCCCTCGCCGACGCGCACGCCGCGGGCTATCGGCCTCGCCAGGCCCTCATCTCGCGGAGCACCCGGGAGGAACGCCTCTGCGAGGCCGTTTCGGACGTCCACGTGCTGCTCGCCGGAGGCCTGGAATGCATCATCGACGAGCAGTTCCGCGTGGTTCCGTTCGGCCATCTCAACGCGGCCGTCTTCGGCGAAGCACGCGCCTGGCGCTCGGCGCGCCTCGACTTTGCCTGGGGCGCGCAGATGGACGCGCTGGTGCCCTCCCTCTACCGCTTCTCGCTGCGCAGCCCGAGCGAGCTGGTCCGAAGCGGGCGGTTCACCCAGTTCAGCTACGATCCCGGAGAGGTCCGCTTCGCTCACGCGGTCGGCAGCCGCAACCTGATGGCGAAAGAAGGCGTCATCCCATTCGCCGACATCGAAACCATCCGCTTCCAGTAGCTCGCCCGGCCTCCGCCGTCCGATCCGAGACCCGGCCGTGATGGCTTGCAGTTGAGGTGTCGGTTCTCGAAGGCCGCGATTTCCAGCCCGTCGGTTCCGCGGTATAATCGACAATACCCTTCCTGAAAGATTCAGTCCGTGAACCAGAGACAGCGCGTCAGAGCGGCCATCGAACATCGTGAGAGCGACCTCGTCCCGGTGGGCGAGTGGATAATAGACTACGAGCCGGCCTCCCTCGTGCTCGGCCGGCCGACCTACTTGCGAGGGAAAGCTCGGCTCGCCCAGGCCCTGTGGGCCGGGCGACGCGATGAGATCGTCGAGTCCACCAAGCGCGACACCGTCGAGTTGGTTCGCAGGCTCGACCTCGACCTGGTCTGTGTGAACCTGGC
>CAZWRO010000005.1:26439-30052 GCA_964635365.1 uncultured bacterium
ACACCGTCGAGTTGGTTCGCAGGCTCGACCTCGACCTGGTCTGTGTGAACCTGGCTTGGCCCCGCGACCTCCACTACGATCGGGCTGAGCAGGTGGACCAGGAGACTTGGCGCGACCGGCACGGAAATGTCTTCCGCTACTCCGATCTCACGCGCGACCTGATGCTGCTGACGGAGGGAACGTCGGGCTGGGAGCCGGAGTATCCCAACCGCTGGGTGGACGGGGAGTTTCGCCCCGACCGCGCGGAGCTGGAGATCATAGAGCACGTGATGGCCGAGCTGGGCGATACGCATTTCGTCTTCACCGGCATGGGTGAGGCCCGACTGCCGATCTACTCGGCGCAGTGGTTCGAGCGGGAGCTGCTCCGCCTGGCCGACGATCCCGACGGCCTGGCGGAGGATAAGCTGGAGGACTATCGGCACCTGGCCAGGCGGGTACCTTTCTTCGCCGGCCTGGGCTTCGACGCGATCATCGTCGGCGAGGACTTCGGGTTCAATAGCGGACCCCTCATGTCGCCCGCGATGTTCCGGCAGGTCCACTTCCCCGCGCTTCAGCACATCTGCCAGGTCACGCACGACCACGGGATGTTCCTCATCTGCCACTCCTGCGGCAACTTGCGGAGGCTCCTGCCCGACATGATCGAGGCCGGGATCGACGTCTACCAGGCCATCCAACCGATCGAGGACATCGTCGGGCTGAAGCGCGACTTCGGGCGCGACGTTTGCCTCTGGGGCGGGGTGAGCAACCACGATCTGGTGGTCGCCGCTCCCGACGAGATTCGCCGACAGGTGAAGCACGCTTTGGAGACCTGCTCCGACGGCGGGGGCTTCATCCTGGGCTCCAGCCATAGCATCACGGTGCGGACGCCGCGGGAGAACATCATCGCCATGCTGGAAGCGGCCGGGCGCCATCCGACACCGGCGAACGAGTCCTGATTGGGGAACATGCGCGACCACGCGAGCGAACTCGAACGCATGGTGGAGCACCAGCTCCGCCGACGAGGCATCGCCGACCCACGAGTGCTGAAGGTGATGGAGAAGGTGCCTCGCCACCGTTTCCTCCCGAACCCCGAGGAAACCGCCGCCTATGACGACCACCCGCTCTCCATCGGCTCCGGCCAGACCATTTCTCAGCCCTACATGGTGGCGCTGATGACGGAATCCCTGCGTCTCAAAGGGGACGAGCGGGTGCTGGAGATCGGAACCGGCTCCGGCTACCAGACCGCCATCCTGGCCGAGCTGAGCGGACAGGTCTACTCGGTGGAGCGCTTTCCGAAGCTGGCCGAGTCGGCGCGCGCGGTGCTGCAAGCGCTGGGCTATCACGGGGTGGAAGTAATCGCCGGCGACGGCACCCTGGGCTACCCGGAGGCCGCGCCCTATGACCGCATCATCGTGACTGCGGCCGCGCCGAAGATCGCCCAGCCCTGGATCGACCAGCTCGCCGAGGAAGGCCGCCTGGTCGTCCCCCTCGGCGAGCGCTGGGGCCAGCAGTTGACGGTGGTCACCAAGCGCGATGGCGAGCTCGACCAGGAGACGATCTGCGGCTGCGTGTTTGTGCCTCTCGTCGGCGAGCACGGCTGGACGAGCGAGTAAGGCCCCCCGTCATCTTCCCTCGACGCCGGCCGCCGGGGCAGGCGGGCCGCCCCGAGACGACGAATCTACCCCCTCGTGCACCCCACGTGCCGCTCTCATCGATTGCGAAGGGTCCTCTCCTGCGCGGCGCCCGCGCTGGCGCCCGCGCTGGCGCCGGCGTTGGCGCTTCTCGCCGGCGGCGCGGTCCTGCTGGCCCCGATGCTCACCTACCTCTTCGGCCGAGACCAGGGCATTTACGCCTGCGTCGCCGATGTAATCCGCGCTGGCGGCCTCCCCTATCGAGACGCGTGGGACATGAAGCCGCCGGGCATCTTCTATCTCTACTGGGCCAGCTTCGCCGCCTTCGGGCGGTCCATGCTGGCTCCGAGGCTGCTGGATTTCCTCTGGACGCTGGCCGCCGCGGGCGCTCTCGCCGGCCTCGGCAAGCGATTGCAGTCAACCTGGGCCGGCGTGGCGGGAGGTCTCTGCTTCCTGCTCCTCTACGCGCTGGGGTCGAGCTACTGGAACACCGCGCAGTGCGAGGGGTTCACCTCGCTTCCCCTCGCCGCGGCCGGCCTGGCCTTGCTGGCGGCGGAGCGAAGGCGGAGCCTCTGGCTGGCGCTGGTCTGCGGGGCCCTGGTCGGCCTCGCGATCACCATCAAGTTCACGGTGGCCGGGTTCCTGCTCCTCCCGTGCCTCGCGCTGCTGACCTCGGAAGGCGAGAAGGCCCGGCCGAGGGTCGCCCGGGCCGCTGGCTATGCCGTCGGGTGCCTGGTCGTATTGGCCCTGGTGGCGGCGCGGTTCTGGCAGGCCGGCGCGCTGGGCGACATGGCCCACATCCTCTTCGTCTGGGACCCGCGCTACGGGGAGCTGAAGGTGCCCTTCCCGGGCGCCGACCGCGTCGGGCAGCAGGTCCTGACGTTCCTGCTCGGGGGCAACTACCTGATACTCAAGGTGCTAGGCCTGCTGGCGCTGGCGGGGGCCGCGGACCAAGTGCTCCGGAAGGGCTCCGGGCAGCAGCGCTGGCTGGCGCCGGTGTGGGCGGTGGTGATGCTGGCCTCCGTGTGGGTGCAGGGCAAATACATCACCTACCACTGGCTGCCCGTGCTGCTTCCGATGGGCCTGCTGGCCGCGCAGGGGCTGCGGGCGGTGCGCCACCTGCTGGGTCGAGTCGCGCCGGCGCGGGTGGCCTGGGGCCTGTCGGCGATCGGCCTGCTGGCCTTGGCGGGCGCGGCGGCGGCGGGTTACTGGGCGCACTTCCAGATGCCCATCAGATACGCGACGGGCCGCGCCTCGCGGGCGGCTTTCATGGCCGGCTTCGACGACCGCGGAGGCGACTTCTCGCTGCCGGCCGACCTGGAAGTGGCGCGCTTTCTCGGCCCGCGGACAGAGCCGGGGGAGCCGCTGTTCATCTGGGGCTTCGAGCCCGTCGTCTACTTCCTCGCCGACAGGCCGTGCGCAAGCCGCTTCATCTATCAAGTGCCGTTGGTGACGGAATGGTCGCCGAGCGAATGGCGAGAGGAGCTGATGCGAGACCTGGAGGAAAGCGAGCCGCGCTACTTCCTGGTCGTGCACAACGACCTCCTGCCATGGGTGACGGGACAGTACGACGACTCCGCGGAACAGCTATCGTCTTTCCCGGCGCTGGAGGGTTGGCTGCGAGAGAACTACGAGCGGCGCGGACGCCTCGAAGACTTCGACATCTGGGAGAGGCGCTAGACGCTCCGGCCCCGCGCGGGTCGCCCTGCGCCTGGATTCACCTGCCCCGCGGCGCGAGCGGGTTGAGTCAGTCCCCGACGTAACCCAGGCTTTCCAGGCGACGCCGCACTGACTCATCGAGCTGGAAGCGCCGCTCCCCGGTGGCCTCCCACTGACTGGCAATGGTGTGCGCTTGCGTGGTCTGCTCGGCGAGGCGGACGCGAAGCTCGGCGACCTCCGGCAAGGCCGCTTGATTATCCAGCTCGGCCGGGTCCTGGCGGCGGTCGTAGGCCTCGTAGTCCAGCGCGCGCCAGAGGGAATGGGAGTGGTAGATGACTTTGTAG
>CAZWRO010000006.1:0-11667 GCA_964635365.1 uncultured bacterium
TCGATGAGGTCGTTCCTCCGCAGCGCTTGCTCGAGTCGCCCCCGCCTGCCATTGACCATCACGCGTCTCACCTCGACGTCCAAGACGCCGACTTCGCTCAGCAAGTCGCGGATGCGCGCGCCGTCGGAGATACTCATTACCAGGCCGTCCATTCCTATGCGTGAGGTCCTGGTCAGCTTTCCGTGAGCGATGACCTTAATCCGAAACATGCTCTTGTCGTTGCCTCCGCGTCGTATCTGCGGCGGTTAGGCCTTTGGGCGTCTGACGGCCAGGCTCTTCTTCCAGATCACCTCATGCACTCGGGCGTTGGGGATCCAGTGCGGTTCGTCGCCTTCGGAGCTCGGCATGGGCTTGAAGGCTACCCAGCCCTCCGCGTGGAGGGTGATTTCTCCCTCGAGCGACTCCTGACTGTCGGCCAGCTTGATCTCACCATATCCCTTCATGATGACGTTCACCTAACAGTCCCTCCCTTAGCATCTGTTACCGCGCCGCATTATACCACGCCTTCGAGCCGAAATGGGCGGCGGCGGTTCGAGCAAGGTCGGAAGGTGGTCGAGGCCGTCCTCCAGTAATCTAATTATCAGTCGCAGGCTCGAGTTTGTTGACCCCTTGGAGGAAGTTGTGCCTGAAAGCCCAGTAGCCGATCTACGAAGCGATACGATTACTCAGCCCACAGCCGAGATGCGGCGCGCGATGGCGGAAGCCATGGTCGCCGACGACGGCCGGGAGGGCGACCCCACGGCGCGGAAGCTGGAGAGCATGGCGGCCGCGCTGACAGGACACGAAGCCGCGCTGTTCTGCACGTCGGGTACCATGGGCAATCTGCTTACTTTCCTGACGGATCTGCAGCCCGGAGATCAAATCCTGGCCGAGCGCGACTCGCACTTCCTGCACTTCGAGGCCTCCGGATGCACGGCTCTGGTCGGCGCCCTTCCCCTGACGCTTGCCGGGCGGGCGGGACGGATGGACTTGGCGGAGCTGGAGAGCAGCATCAACCCCGGCAGTCGCCTGCGGCCGCGGACCGCCATGATCGTCGCCGAGAACACCCACAACCTGGCCGGCGGCACCTGCCTCGATGTCGATTACATGCAGGGCCTGTGGGATATCGCCGGTCGTCACCACGTTTTGGTGCACCTCGACGGAGCCCGCGTCTTCAATGCTGCGGTCGCCCTCGAGGTCGAGGTGAAGGAACTCACTAAGGGCTGCCGGTCCGTGATGATCGATTTGAGCAAGGGCCTCTGCGCGCCCTATGGATCGCTGCTTTGTGGTTCGGAGGAGTTCATTGTCGGGGCTCGCGCCATGCGCCGGCGGGTCGGCGGCAACGTTCGCCAGATCGGCCACATGGCGGCGGCGGGAATCGTTGCCCTTGAAACCATGGTCGATAGGCTGGCGGAGGATCACGCCAACGCGCGTCGCCTGGCCGAGAGCATTCACGAAGTGCGCCCAGGGCTGATCGATCTGGACTTGGTTCAGACGAACATCATCTACCTCACGACACGCCCCCTGGGCGTGTCCGGGGCGGCTTTGGTTTCCACGCTGGAAGAGGCCGGCGTGCGGTGCTTGGCGACTGACCCCAATCGGGTTCGACTGGTGACTCACCGCGACGTTGAGGCCGGGCAGATCGACCACGCCATCGCGGTGTTCGGGAAGGTGCTCAGAGCGTTTCCGGGAGCCTAGCAGGGCTGCGGCTCTGGAAGCTGTTTCATAACCTGGAGAGGAGGTTGTGAAATGCGCTCTGAGACGGACTGCGTTTTCCGGCAGGACTCCGCAGGATATGTCCTTCGGAGGCTGGAATAGACTTGGAAGCAGCCGATGCTCTCCGGACCGCCAATGCCTGAGCTAAAGATCACCGACGATCTCGATCTCCTCTTTAAGTCCCTCCCGCCTCCCATGGTGGAACGTCTGCACGAGATAAACCGCCGGGAGGAGCTGTTGGAGGTGGTTCTCGACCTCGGGCGACAGGCTGAGGCGAGATTTCCCGGGGAGGCCGTAAGCCTTGCCTCCGAGCCGATCACGGAGGAGGAGATCGAGTACGTGGTGGAGCACGTCGGCACCTTCACCGAAGATAATCGAGCCGGAATCGAGCGCACTCTCCACCGCATCTCCGCCATTCGCAACCGCCAGGGCGCCATCGTGGGCCTCACATGCCGCATCGGCCGGTGTGTCTATGGCACCGTCGACATCATCCGCGACATCGTGGAGACGGGGAAGAGCATACTTCTGCTCGGTCGCCCGGGGATCGGCAAGACCACGAAGCTGCGCGAGGTGGCGCGGGTGCTGGCGGATGAGTTCCATAAGAGAGTGGTGGTCGTCGACACCAGCAACGAGATCGGCGGAGACGGAGACATCCCTCACCCGGGGATCGGTCATGCTCGCCGCATGCAGGTGGGTCGCCCCGACCTTCAGCACGCGGTGATGATCGAGGCGGTGGAGAACCACATGCCCGAGGTGATCGTGATCGACGAGATCGGGACGGAGGCGGAGACGATTGCGGCTCGCACCATCGCCGAGCGCGGCGTGCAGCTGATCGGCACCGCTCACGGCAACAGCTTCGACAACCTCCTGATGAACCCGACGCTCTCGGATCTCATCGGCGGCATTCACGCGGTGACGCTGAGCGACGAGGAAGCCAGACGACGCGGCACCCAGAAAACCGTGCTGGAACGCAAGGCTCCTCCCACGTTCGATATCGTGATCGAGATAATGGAGATCAACAGGCTGGCCATCCATCACAACGTCGCCGAAGTCGTGGACAGCTATCTGCGAGGTCTGGTGACGGCTCCGGAGATCCGCCTGCGCAAGCCGGATGGGAAAGTCGAGGTGGTGGCCCCGAAACAGGTGGGTCTGTCCGGCGAATACTCGGTGCGGCCGCTGGACATCAGGGAGGTGGCAGAGCCGACCGGCCCCGACTATCGCGAGCTGCGTATTTTCCCCTACGGAGTCAGCCGCAACAAGATCGACCGCGCGCTGGCGGACCTGGGCTTGCACGCCCGCATCGTGAAGCAGGCCGATGACGCTCACGTCATTCTCACGCTGAAGGCGCACTACCGGCGCGAGACGGGGAAGTTCCAGGAGGCGACGGCGCTGGGCATACCGGTCCACGTCGTTCGCTCGAATACGCATCACCAGATACTCGGGGCGCTGCGCGAGATTTTCCACCTCAGTCGGATAAGCGGCGAGGAGAGCGCGCTTCAGGAGGCTCAGACCGCCGCGGACCAGGTCATGCAGACGTCCGAGCCGGTGGAGCTTTCGCCTCAGTCCTCTTACCACCGCCGCCTTCAGCACCAGCTCGCCAACGAGCACCACTTGCGTTCGGAGAGCGTCGGGGTCGATCCCAGACGCCGGGTCCGTATCAGCAAGTAGCGCCCGGTTCCCGGAGACGGTAACGAGAAGCGATCGCGTGGACGGCTCGATCTACCTCGATATCGGGCCTATCGCCGAGGGGCTTCTCTTCGAGGCCAGGTAGGCGCGGCGGCGGAGGGCGAGATCTTCCGCCGTGAGGTTTCCTCGCAGTGCCTCTGCAATGCGGTGCCAGGCCTCGCGGAGCGTGCTGAGGTCCGGCACCTCGGCCTCGTCGCCGCCGTACATGGCGCCCACGTAACCCCACGTCAGCACCCTGGCGGACTGCTCGGCCTCGGGAGCGGCCTGATCGAGGAGGCCGAGGTACTCGAACGGAGTGTAGCCGGGCGGCCGCCGGTGGCCAAGCATCTCGGCGAAGCTGAGCAGCAGGTGATAGGTGTGGATCGCCACCTCGCGAGGAGATAGTTTCGCCAGGAGACTGGCATCTCCGAATAGGTCGGAGAGGGGATCGATGGGCTCTACGGCCGCGGAAGCGAGGGATTCGGCGGGGGCTTTTCGTCGCCCAGGGAGTAGCTTTGCGAGGGCGGTCGACAGCCAGCGGAAGGCTCTCGCGGCTGCGGAGCTGATCCGCCGGGCGAGGCGCGCCAGCCACGCGCGGGGACGAGTGCGCCGGAGAAGCCAAGCCAGCAGAACGGCGAGGATCAACCCCAGGAGCAGCAGCCACAGCAGGAACAGGCTTCGCGGCTTGGTGCTGATGGAGCCGGCCAGGCTCCTCAGCAGGGCCGCGGCAGAGGGGCTGGACTCCGTTGCACGGCCGGCCGAGGCGCCACCCGCGGGTCCGGTTTCGACGGGAGCCGAGCCAACTCGCGCCGAGTGGGTCTGCTCGGGGAACGGCTTCCAGGGAGTGACCGCGGCGACCAGCACGCCAAAGACGAGCACCACGAGGGCGGCGGCGAGCCAACGCGCTTGAGAGCCGCGGGGGAGGACGAGATTCCCCTCCCGCGCCGACCGCTCGAAGAAGCTCAGGCGTTCGACGAACATCAGGCCCAGAGCAAGCAGCATGACCAGGAGCAGCCAACCAGTCGGATGGGGAACTCCTCGCTCCCCCCGCGCCCAGGCGGCTCCGAGTCCGAGGGTAACGAAGGAGAGGAGCAGGGCGAGGCCGAGGGCGCCGCGCACCTGCGAAGGTCTCTTCCAACGTTGCGACCTCGGTCTGAAGGCGAGTTCGGTCGCGTCGGCGTCCTGCACGATCCACGGAAGGAAATGCCAGATGAAGATGATCGTCGCCGCGGTGGTGGCGGCGCAGAGCGCGGCGGTCGCAAGCGCCGCTCCGTCGGCGGAATAGGCCGCAAGCCACACGGCCGCTCCGACGCCCGTCGCCGTGAGCGCGGCCACCTGCCAGCTCTCAAGCTCGCGCCTTTGGGCGTAGCCAAGACCGGCCACCAAGATCAAGAAGCCGCCGACACAGATGCACCCGACCAAACCGGCCCGCGGGGCCGTGTAGACGATGACCAGCGCGGGATAGGATATGATGCAGAGCACGAGCCAGGCCGCCCAAGACCATAGCTCTACCCTGATGCGGGTGCGTGTTCTGGCGTTAGAGGTTGAGCCCACGTACGTCCGCCTCCGATCTCACCCGGGCGCCGCCTATTCTCAGCGCGGCCAGGCCCGCGGCCTCCGCCGGCAGCTCGGGGCCCCGGCCGACGAGTATCACGCTCACCGCGAAGCCGGCGTTCCGCAGGCCGAGCAGGGCTTGCATCGCCTCCGTGTCCACCCGCGGCGTCACGATCACCAGGAGTGACCCCCAGGGGAAGGTTTCCTTCGCCCGCCGGAGGGCTTCGGTGAGGGGCTGCGCCGGCCCCAGCTCCACCCGCCCAAGCACCGAGAGGAGGGCCGTAAGCTGGTCCCGATGGCGTCCCGCGCTCACGGCTACCAGACCACTGTCGTCCGCGGCGGGATCATGGGCCAGGGCCAGCAGCCCGGTTCGCTGGCGCCGGTCGAGCAGATGATGGGCCGTGGAGGCCGCGGCAACGATGGCCAGCTCGGCCGCTTCCTGCGCGTCGGCCGGAGATTCGGCGTAGTCGGCCCGCCGGAGGTTCAGCAGGACAGTGGTGTCCACTTGAGCCGTAACCTGGTAGAGCTTGGACTGGAGTCGGGAGGTGTGCGCGGTGGCCCGCCAGTGGACGCGTCGCAGGCCGTCGCCCCTCTGGTAGGGGCGGATGCCGATAACTTGGGTGGGGTCTTCGAGCACCCGATAGCGCACTCGCACCTCGTTGATAGGACGTCGTGAAGGCAGGCGCGCGTGTCGAATCGCTACAATCCTGGGGAAGACGGTGAGCCTAGCCGTTTCCTCGCCTGTGCGCTCCCGCTGGACGATCCCGAAGAGGTCGCCAGTACGCAGCACGGTCGGCCCGATCTGGTAGTAGCCGCGACGTCCCCCCTCCAGCGTATAGCGGAAGCGGAACTCCGACCGGGGACGGAGCGGGCCGATTCGGCCCCGCACTCCGCGCAGGGAAAGACCCGCGGGAAGCGCCTCCGCGGCGGCGGCCCACAGCACCGGAAGCCGACTGCGGTTTTCCAGCTTCACCTCGACCTGCACCCGACCGTTCAGCGCCACTCGGTCGGCGGAAAGCGTTCTGGTGACGGAGAGCCCGCGGACGCCGAGGCGCGCGCCGACGGCGCCGACCAGCCAGATCACGAGCATCAGGTAGGCCGCCCAGGCGAAAGCGGCCGCGCCGGTCACCCAGGATAGGGTCAGCGCAAGCGCGGCCAGCAGCACCCAGAGCAGCGGCACGACCATGGCTACTCTCCCGGTTCGTCAGCGCTTGGGGAAGAGCGTGCGAGCCTTCTCCGCGACGGCCTCCGCGGTGAAGCCGAGCTTCTCGGCAATCGTCTTCCAGGGCGCGGAGGCGCCGTATCGGTCGATCCCGTGAATCGCGCCCGCGTCTCCCACGTAGCGTTCCCATCCATTGGAGCAGGCGGCCTCAACGGCCAGGCGATGCGGCACGGAGGGCGGCAGAACCTGACGCCGATACTGTTCCGGCTGCTCCTCGAACAACTCCCAGCTGCCGAGGTTGACGACGCGCACGCGGCGGCCCTCCTCGCTCAGGATCCGGGCGGCGTCCAACACGACGTGGACCTCTGAACCCGAGGCCAGAAGAATCAGCTCCGGGTCGTCGCAGTCGAGCAGCACGTAGCCGCCCTTTCGGAGCATCTCGGCCGAGGCGAGCTTGCTTCGATCCAGCACCGGGACATTGTGCCGCGTGAGCAGCAGCGCCGTCGGCTCCTGCTTCCGCTCCAGCGCGACCATCCAGGCCACGGCGGTCTCCGCCGCGTCCGCGGGTCGTATCACGGTCAGGTTCGGGATGATTCGCAGCGCCGCCAGGTGCTCTACGGGCTCGTGGGTGGGACCGTCCTCGCCGACGAACACGCTGTCGTGGGTGAACACGTAGACCAGGTGGAGCTTCGACAGTGCGGCCAAACGGATCGACGGCCGCATATAGTCGGAGAACACGAAGAACGTCCCGCCGTAGGGGAGGAAGCCGCCGTGCAGGGCCAGGCCGTTCATGATTCCGCCCATGGCATGTTCTCGCACGCCGAAGTGCAGATTGCGGCCGGCGTAGGACCCCTTGGAAACATTAGTCTCCTGCTTGATGAGCGTCTTGGTGGAAGGCGCGAGGTCGGCCGACCCGCCGACCAGCCAGGGCAGCTCGGCGCTCAGCACCTGAAGGATTTCTCCCCCGGCGTTGCGCGTGGCTATGTCCTTGCCCACTTCGAACTTGGGGAGGCGTTCGGCGAGGCCCTCGGGGAGGGTCTTCAACATACGGGCCTCCCACTGAGCGGCGAGATCGGGATGGGCCTTCTGCCAGCCTCCGAAACGCGCTTGCCAGGCGGCCGCTTCTGCGTCGAGCTCCCGTCGGCGGGCGGCGAAGAGTTCTCGCGCCACGTCGGGCACGAAGAAGGTCGGCTCCGCCGGGAAGCCCAGGTTTTCCTTGCTCAGGCGGACCTCTTCCTCACCGAGCGGAGCGCCGTGGCTGTCGGCCGTGTCCTGTTTGTTCGGACTGCCCTGGCCGATGTGGGTTCGGCAGTTGATGATGCTGGGCCGGTCCGCCTCTTTCTGCGCCGCCTGGAGGGCCTGCGCGACGGCCTCCCGGTCGTGTCCATCGACGCGCTGGACGTGCCAGCCATAGGCCGCGAACCGCGCGCCGACGTCTTCGCTGAAGGCCAGATCGGTGCTGCCCTCGATGGTGATATGGTTGTCATCGTAGAGGAAGATGAGGCGCGCGAGGCCGAGATGGCCGGCCAGGGAGGCGGCCTCGTGAGAGAGGCCCTCCATGAGGTCGCCGTCGCTCACGATGGCGTAGACGAAGTGATCGACGATCTCGTCGCCGTCGCGGTTGAAGGCCTCGGCCAGCATTCGTTCGGCCAGCGCCAACCCCACGGCGTTTGCCGCTCCCTGTCCGAGGGGGCCGGTGGTGGTCTCGACTCCCGGAGCGCACCCGTACTCCGGGTGGCCCGGAGTGCGGCTCTCCCACTGGCGGAACTGCTTCAGATCATCCATGGTCAGGTCGTAGCCGAAGAGATGCAGCAGCGAGTAGAGCAGCATGGAGCCGTGTCCGGCGGAGAGCACGAAGCGGTCCCGGTCGGGCCAATTAGGGTTGGAGGGGCTGTGCTTCAGGAAGCGGGTCCACAGCACGAACGCCGCGTCCGCCATTCCCATCGGCATGCCCGGGTGTCCGGACTTCGCCTTCTGCACGCCATCCATGGAGAGCGCGCGAATGGTGTTCACGGCGAGCTCGTCGAGCTCGTTGCCGGTCAGGTCACGTCCATATGTCTTCGGATCGGCCGGAGTCGGGTTCGTTTGGCTCACAGTGCACTCCCTCGGAACTTGCGTATGGGCGCCTGACAAGTCGCGCCCGCCGGTCTTTGTTTTCGGCGTGTGGGACCCCAGAGTCCTGCCAGCGGTGGAAGGGGCGTGTCCACGAGGGCTGGAATGGTTAGACCGCGGCCGCACGGTTGCGGCCGACGCCGCAGGTATCGGACTCTTAGGCCGGGAGGATCAGATCTCATGACCAGGCGACTCGCCTTCTCCATGCTGCTCGTGTTCGGACTACTCACGCGCGTGTGGGCAGGCGCCGCCGCGCCGTCGACCAATCTGCTGCCCAACCCCTCGTTCGAGTTCGGCCGCGGGGCGCCTGACCAGTGGAGTGTATTCGCCCTGGGGGCGGGAAGCTGGCAGTTCAACGGCCGCGACGGAGACCGCTGCGTGACTGTCACCGGCGGTGGTAATGATACCTCTTATTGGCGTCCGACGGTGACGCGGGTGGAGCCGGGGCGGCTCTACCAGGTGTCATACTGGGTACGCCGTGACCGCCAGACAACCGCCAGCGTCGTGATTGCGGGGCTCGACCGGGTTAACCGCGACAGCGTGGCGGGACCCGAATGGGAGCGCCGGCAGTTTTTCTTCCGCGCGCCGGACGCGATCCTGAGGGAATCCTTCTTCAGAGTGGGGCAGTGGCATGTGAACGGCACCTTCTACTTCGATGAGGTGTCGCTGATCCCGGCCTTGGCGGCGAACGGGCGACCGGAGGGATTGGACCTGCCGTTGGGGGAGGGAGAGCGGATCATCGGGGGCCGCTACACCGCGGCCCATGTGCTGAACGGCCCCGGCAGCACCTACTGCCGGTTCCTGGAAAGCTTCACCGCCCGCTTCAACAGCAACCGGTGGACTTTCGGCGACCCGGGTGAGGTGGTGTATCGACATCGGGTGGGCCGACTGCGGCAAGCCGAGTCCGAGGTCGAAGTCTCGGTCAATCGGCATGAGCGCGGAACGCTGCTTGTCGAGGCCAGCGGGGACGGCCGGACGTGGCTCTCCTTGGGCGAGATCGCCGCCGCGCAGACCGTGGCCTTCCCGGTTCCCTCCGCGCTGCTGCCGACGCGCGACCTGTTCGTGCGGCTGCGAACCGAGGGACGGTCGGACATACAGGTCAACGACTACCGCTACCGCTGTCGGCTGGTCGAAGTGGAAGGACTCGACCCGGCGCTGGGGGCGACGCATTACCTTGCCGTGACTCATGCCTCCCCGGAGCTGCAACTGGAAGCTCCCGACCTGGGCGATCTTCTTCCCGGCGGGCGGTCACAGGCCCACCTGGTCTTCCGCAATGGCGGAGATCGCCTTCTCGCGCGGGTGGCGGTGACGGTCGAGATGGACGGGTCGGAAGTCTGTCGATCGGAGGAAACCGTGTCTCTGCCGACGGGCGTCGCTCGCCGCGTGGTCCTGGACTACGATGTGGAGGCGGCCGGAGAGCACACACTGGTGGTGACCTGCTCGGATGCGGAGACCAACGCGCGGCTGCTGGAAGCGCGAGGAGACTTCGTGGTTCCGGCGCTGCACGACGCTCGCGGTGGGGAGCTGCTGTCCGACGACGCGGGGCTCCGCGTGTGGTGGTGTGAGCCGGAGCGCAAGATCGGCCGAAACAGGCCGGCGCCGACGAAGCGCGGGAGAGCACTGCGGATCAGCTCGGCGGGGAACGAATACGAGCCGGCCCAGTTGGTGCTCACCCCCAGTGAGCCGCTCGCCGGCTGCCGCCTCCGCGCCAGCGACCTGATCGCCGACGACGGCGCCAGGATTCCCGCGGCCGAGGTCGAGATTCGCACCTGTGAGTATGTGTTTGTAGATACTCCGACGGATTACGTGGGGTCGGTCGGCGAGTGGCCCGACCCGCTGCCGCTCCACGACGCGCCCCTCGACCTCGCGCCCCCGGGGAATCAGCCGTTCTGGGTGACCGTCCACGTCCCGCCGGGTACCCGTGCGGGCGATTACGGGGGCAGCATAGAGATTACATGGGAGGGCAATTCACAGAGCATTCCGCTGGAGGTCCATGTCTGGGACTTCGACCTTCCCGAGGAGACACACGTTCGGAGCGGGTTCGGGCTGTCGGGACACTCGATCAACCGCTATCACAATCTGAACACGCCGGAGGAGCAGCGCCAGGTGCGGGAGCTGTACTTGCGCAGCTTCGCGAGCCATCGGGTGGCGCCGTACTCAGTGGGGCGGGGGATTGACGTGACCTGGCTGGAGACTCCGGAAGGCGGCGTCGTGCCCGAGATCGACTTCACGGGATTCGACGAGGACGCACATCACTCGCTCGATGAGCTGGGGTTCAACAGCTTCGTGCTCAACCTGGAGGGCTTGGGCGGAGGCACCTACGTGTCGCGTCGGCTGGGCGAGATCGCCGGCCACCAGCAGGGAACTCCCGAGCATGAAGAGGCCTTCACTCGCTATGTGAGGGGGGTGCAGGATCACCTCTCGTCCAGGGGGTGGCTGGACAAGGCCTACATCTACTGGTTCGACGAGCCGGCCGAGAGAGACTACGAGTTCGTGCGCGACGGCATGGATCTGATTCATCGCGCCGGACGCTGGCTTACGCGAATGCTGACCGAGCAGCCGACGCCGGAGCTGTACGGATCGGTGGATCTGTGGTGTCTGTCCACTCCGTTTCTGGAACCGGAGATTGCCCGCGAGCGGCAGGCGGCGGGCGAGGAAATCTGGTGGTATCTCTGCACCGGGCCTAAGGCCCCCTACTTCACGCTTTTCCTCGACCACTACGGAACGGAGATGCGGCTGTGGTCGTGGGAGACCTGGAAGTACGGCCTCGACGGTATCCTCGTCTGGCAGACGGCCTACTGGACCTCCAGTGCGGCCTATCCCGAGCCGGCGCTGCAGAATCCGTGGCAGGACCCCATGAGTTGGGTCTCCAGCTACAACCTCCCGGACGGCGGCCGGAGACCGTGGGGCAATGGCGATGGACGCTTCTTCTATCCACCCAACCGGGATCCCGTAAACGACCGCGCTACCTATTTGGAGGGGCCGGTACCTTCCATCCGTTGGGAGGCGCTTCGGGACGGCATCGAGGATTACGAGTACTTCTGGCTGCTGCGCGCGGAGATCGAACGGCTGAGAGATGCCGGCGTCGATCCCGCCGTCTACCAGCAGGCGGAGGGACTGCTCGAAGTCCCCGAAGAGGTGTGCACCGACCTCACTCATTTCACCACCACCCCGGAGCCGATCCACGCCCACCGCGCCAAGCTCGCGGAGGCGATAGAGCAACTTCGGGCCCACTGACACCAGCCGCTGTCGCGCGGTCGGCACAGCGCCTGCGAGGACACTCCTCGCGGCAGCCGAACTCTGTTGGCCGGCGTCCCGCCTCTAATCGAATTCCACTGGAGAGCTGGCCTTGGGGTCAATCAGCCGCTGGCGCGGAAGGCTTGCAGTGTCGATCGCGGCACTCGCGGTGGCCCTCGTAGGCTTCCTGGTGGTGAGTCATTGGCGCGGCGCCGCGGTGCTGGGCCGCAACGCGTCGTGGG
>CAZWRO010000006.1:11767-21420 GCA_964635365.1 uncultured bacterium
CTGGTGGTGAGTCATTGGCGCGGCGCCGCGGTGCTGGGCCGCAACGCGTCGTGGGAGGGTGCGATGGAGCACACTAACCGCTTGATCCATGAGAAGAGCCCCTATCTGCTTCAGCACGCGCATAACCCGGTGGACTGGTATCCATGGGGACCGGAGGCCTTCGAGGCGGCGAGGCGGGAGGACAAGCCGATCTTCTTATCGGTCGGCTACTCGACGTGCCACTGGTGCCACGTGATGGCGCGGCAGTCCTTTGAGAATGAGGAGATCGCGCGCCTGCTCAACGATAACTTCGTGTCTATCAAGGTAGATCGGGAAGAACGACCGGACATCGACCAAGTGTACATGAGCGCCGTTAATGTGCTCACAGGACGTGGGGGATGGCCGATGTCGGTGTTCCTGCTGCCGGACGGCAGGCCCTTCGCCGGAGGGATGTACTTTCCGCCCGAACGCTTCGAGCTGTTGCTGGGGGAGATAGGTCGCATGTGGCGCGAGCGCCGCCCGGAGATGGAGGAGGTCGCGGCAGAACTGGCGACGGCGGTGCAGGGGAGATTCGCCCCGGCCGGCGGTGGGGAACGGCCGGCGCTCGATCGCTATTTGGTGGTGCAGGCGCTGGAAAACCTCCGCAGCGAGTTCGAGGCGATGTACGGCGGCTCCGGGGGCGCGCCCAAGTTCCCGCCGCATCAGGCGCTGTCACTGCTGTTCGCGGAGTATCGTCGGAATGAAGACCCGGAACTGCTTCAGATGGCGACCCGCACGCTGGAGGCGATGGCGCTGGGTGGGATTCACGATCAGATCGGTGGCGGCTTCCATCGGTACGCGACCGATTCGGAGTGGCTGGTCCCGCACTTCGAGAAGATGCTGTACGACAACGCGCTGCTGTTGAGGAGCTACGCGGATGCCTATCGGCTGACGGATGATCCCTTCTACCGCGAGCTGGCGGACGGCATCTACGACTGGGCCGACCGGGAGATGCGGAGCCCCGAAGGCGGCTTCTACTCCGCCCTCGACGCCGAGAGCGAGGGGGTCGAGGGGAAGTTCTACGTGTGGACCAGGGAGCAGATCTGTGACGTTGTGGGTGGGGATGAATGCGAGGTGTTCTGCCGAGTGTATCAGGTGCAGGAGCAGGGCAACTACCGCGAAGAGGCGAGCGACCGCGTGACCGGCGACAATATACTGCACTTGGCCGGGCGCATCCCCGACCTCGGGCCGCGAGAAGGAGTGCCGGCCGACGATCTGGTGGCGCGGATGGTGCAGGCGCGGGCGCAGCTCCTGGCGGCGCGGGAGCAGCGCGTGCGCCCGCGTCTGGACGACAAGGTGCTGACATCGTGGAACGGCCTCATGATCGGCAGCCTGGCCTACGCCGGCCGGCAGCTGGGTGATCCGCGCTACACCGCGGCCGCGGAAGCGGACGCGGAGTTCCTGTTGAACAATCTGCGCCAAGACGGCCGGCTGCTGCGCCGCTGGCGGGAGGGGGAGGGGAGATTCGACGGCTACCTGGACGACTACGTGTTTCTATCAGATGGCCTCCTCGAACTGTATGAGACGACGGGAAATGAGGAATGGCTGGGGGCCGCGCGGGAACTGATGGACACCGCGTTGGAGCTGTTCTGGGACGAAAGCGAAGGAGGCTTCTTCTTCACCACGGCCGACTCGGAGAGCTTGTTCGTCCGCCCCAAGGAGGCCTTCGACGCGGCCCTGCCGTCGGGCAACGGGATGGCGTCCCAGGTGCTGTTGCGACTGGCCGAGATCACGGGGGAGGCAGGATATGCAGAGCGCGCCGGGCAAACGCTGCGCGCGTTCACTCCCTGGATGCAGCGCGCCCCCAGCGGCACGGCAAGCTTGATACTGGCGGCCTCGAGGTATCTCGACCGCGTGCCGCGGGAGGCGGTGGGCGAGGTCGAAGCGGCGCGGCCGCCATCGCGTTCGGCGCTCTGCCGAGCGGTGGCCGAGCAGCCACCGGTGCGAGTGGAGGCGGCGGCTTCCGCGACCCGGGTGCGGCCGGGCGGGAGCTTCGACATCTCGCTCGCGATACGCATCGCCGACGGGTGGCACATCAACTCGCACCAACCGCTCCAGTCGTTCCTGATACCGACGACGGTGGAGGCGAGCGCAGAGGCTCCGGTTACCGTGGGAGAAGTCCACTATCCTACGGGCGGGGAGACGATCCTGGGAGAGGGCCAAGATCCTCTGTCGCTCTACGCCGGCACCGTCTTGCTGGTCGTGCCCGTGACGGTCGCCGAGGAGGCCGAAGCCGGATCGCAGACGATATCGTTGACGCTTCACTACCAGGCCTGCGACGATAGGAGCTGCCTGGCGCCGGAGACGCTTCAGCTCGACGTGTTGATCGAGGTCGGCCCGTAACGCAAGATCGAGCTTGGGTGTGATTCTCCGCGCGCTCCTGGCGGCGCCACGGATCGCAGGCCGACTAGGGCAGCCGATCTCCGTACTGCGGCCACACCTCTTGGTGCAGATAGTCGTTGAGGTCGCGCAAGCTCTGCACCAGCCCCTTCGGATCCATGTTCTCGATCACCAGATCGATCTGCTGCACGCCCTCCTTCGCCCGCGCCAGACGATCCGCTTCGGTCATCTCCTTCTCCGGCCACCATCCATGGTGCGTCTCTTGCGAGTAGAAGTGGCCGACTTCGGCCCTCGCCTTGTTCAGCTTCGCCACCTGCTCTGGGAAGGGCGCTCGCTGGGTCGGCTTCTGATCGGTGGGAATTTCATCCAAGCGCCCCAACAGGTGGTAGGCCCCCCAGATCATCTTGTTGAAGTCAACCTCGCCCTTGCCCTTCGCCTCCACCAGGTCGAATTGTCTCACCAAGTCGAGATACATGATGGGGCAGCGGCTCTCCTCGAAGAACTCGCGCGTCACCTGGGAGAGCGTCGTGTGCGCCGGGCCGTGGGCCGTCAGCAGCACCTGTCTCTTGAACCCCTGTCGCAGCAGCGCCCCGCAGACCTCCTTCAGGTAGGCGGCCCCGGCGGAGGGGCTGATACTGATGGTGCCTTTGCCTATCGCCGTGGCGCCGGGGTAGAAGTAGACGAGGTGAGGGAGGACGAGCCCGTCGGTTTCTTCGGCCAGGCGCTGGGCAAAGGCCAGCGGGAGCACGTGCTCGCATCCCAGTGGCATCTCTCCGTGCATCTCCACCGTGCCTACGGGGAGGAAGATCAGGTCATTCCGCTCCAGGTAGGCCGTCACTTCGGCATTGGTAAGTGAATCCAGGAATCGCGTGCGCATTTGCCTCCTCCTTGAGCTTAACCGCGCCCCTCACGGGGACGCGGAGGTTGCCGCTTCGGCCTTGGACAGGAACCAGACCAGCATGGAGCTCTCCCGGAATCGCCACGTGAACTTGCGCGCAGGAGACGGCGCATCCTCCGACAGCATGGTATCCCGCAGCGAATCCATGGCCGGCAGGAAGCTTCGGTCGTTGCCGCCGGACAGGTAGTACCCTACGGCCAGCATGTAGATCGCCTCCATATTGTGCGACCCGTATCCCGGCCTGTTGCCGGATCCTCGGTCCGGGGACATGGCGATGTAGAAGACGCCCCGGCCGTCGGGCGTGACCGAGTGCTTCTGCGTGAACTTGGCGTACATGGCCAGAGAAGCCGGACACCTCTCGTCGCCTGTGAGCACCCAGTACTTCCAGATGGCGTCCACGAGGAAGGCGCTCATCCAAGGGCTGGTGATCCAGTCATCGGGATCGCCGTCGCCGTGGCTGGCCCCGGTGTGCAGCCAGGCCCCGTTCGGCTCCCGGCCGTCGCCGGGGCTGATCTGCATCGTCCAGGAGGCGTCGAAGTACCGATCCGCCATGTCCAACAGTCTCGGATCTCCAGAGACCTCGTAAGCGTGCAGGTAGGCCATTAGGCCGAAGGCGTGGTGGCGTTCGGTCCAGAAGCCTGCGCCGGTATAGGCTATTCTGGTCCGGGAATCCCAGGCGGCGACCGCGCGGTCTATCGCTAAGCGGTATCGCTGATCGCCGGTCAGCAGGTAAAGCAGCGCCGGGCCCTCGGTGAAGGTGTACTTGAGATCCTGCTGGGGCTTGATGTCGAAGAACCCCTCGGGGCTCAGGTGCTGAATGTAGAAGTCGCCCGCCTGCAGGGCCGCCAGTAGATGCGGCGCCTCGCCGTGGCGGGTGTAGATCTTGACGTAGGTGGCCGGGCGGTCGAAAAGGTGCGCGGCGAAATCCCTGCGGCCGGCCGAGATGTAGCGCAGGGAGCTGTCGAACTGGTCGACGAGATAAGCGTCGTACCACGGCGCTACGGCGTTCGCGGGAGCGGGCACCTGCTGCCATACCAGCAGGCTGGCGCAAAGCCATTCCGGGGGAAGCACCGCCAGCACTTTCGGGCACTGGTAGTAGAAGCTCTCGGCCCTGTCGTAGTCCGCGGGAGGATCGACGCGCAGGCTGACCTGCGTGTCGGCGAGGGGGGTCATCGCGGGGCGGGACTGTGTCCGCCTTTCGGCCCACGTAACCGTCACCGTCTGGGGGGTCCGGCCGGCGAAGGAGGCCTCGAACTGGACCAGCACAGATCGGAGGCCTCCCTGTCGCCGGTCAGTCCACCAGTGGGCCAGCGGCTTCGTGAACGTGGGGATTTCGTTGCCCTCGGAGTCGCTGACTCGGACCAGAGCATCGTCCTCCAACCAGTCCATTCCGAAGGGCAGCCCGAAAGACACAACACACGTGCCGGGGTTGTCAACCTGGGGAAGCAGAGTCACTTCCAGGCTGGCCACCGGTGGGGGTAGCGGGTCCGGCCGCGCGTGAACGGCAAGGGTTACGTCGAGGTCGGCGAGGACCGACGAGAGGGCCCGGGGCGCTCCGGCTTCGCCGGCGCAAGCGAGGCCGCCCAGCAGCATAATTGCGAAGAGCGAGAGGGCGATGCTCTGCACTGAGATCTCCTGATCGGCCGCGAGTCTTTCCCGCGACTTCGCCCCCGAGGACACCGCGCCCTTCGGCAGAGACGTGGAATGGCACTCGCTCGTCCCCGTTCAGTCCGCCAGGTGTTCGCGCAGCGAGGCCGGCTCGATTCCGAAAGTTTCGCACATCTCGCGGATGTCGCAGGCGTTGTCTTCCCCCAGCATAATGAGCTGATCGGGAGTGACCGGAAGCTTGGGCGCCACCCGTATCATCACGGATACGGCGGGGCGAAGAAGCCACATCGGGAGGTGCACTTTCGGCTTCTTGACTCCCTCCGACTCGGCCAGGAGATCGACCAGTTGCTCAAATCCATAAGTCTCGGGCCCGCCCAGCTCGTAGTCGCTCCCGATGGTCTCCGGCTTCGCCAGCGCCCCTACGAAACAGGAGACTACATCCTCCACCCAGATGGGTTGTAGCAGGCCCATCCCGCCGCCGGCTATCGGGATGACCCTCCCGCGCCGCAGCAAGTCGCGGATCCGGGGGAGGAAGCTGTTGCCCGATCCGAAGATCACCGATGGGCGAAAGATCGTGGCGGCCAAGTCCGATGCGCGCACCAGCTCTTCCGCCCGCCACTTCGTACGGTGATAGCGACTGCGGGCCCCCGGCCGTGCGCCCAGGGCGCTCATGTGGAGCAGCCGCTCGACGCCGGCCTCCTGGCAGGCGCGCACCACGGTGCGGGTGGCGTCGACGTGCAGGGCGCGAAAGCTCGCCCCTCTGCTCTCCCTTATGATCCCCACCAAATGAATGACCGCGCGACAACCGCGGGCCGCGCCCACCACGGCGGACAGGTCGCGCACGTCCCCGCGGATGACCTCGGCGCCGGGCAGGTCGTCGCCGGACCGCGCGAGCACTCGCACGCGCTCCTCCATCTCCATCAGTCGGGAGACGAGATGACGCCCGACGAAACCAGTGCCACCAGTGACCAGAATCATATGTCAGTACTCAGTTCCATAGCTGCAATGTCAGCGTAAGCTGCTTCCGGCGGCCCACCGAGTCACCGGCCGAAACTGTGGTCTCACAGGCGCGGGAGCACTACGCCGTGACCGGCCACCCGCCACCATCTCGCCGCGGCGAGGCAGAACAGCTTCATCCGCGGGTCGAGGCGATGGAGCGCGTTGTCTCGGGAAGGATAGGGATCCACGACAGATGAATTCCTTGGGCGCGAGCCCTTTCCCTGGCGCGTCCGCAGGCCTGCTGCGAGACAGAGAGATCGGACGGTTGCGGCACTTGAGGAGAATGCGCCTCCTCTGATACACTTGGTCCGGTGCAGAACAGACGCCGAGGGGCGTGCTGCCGCGCGGCAGCTATCGGTGGAAGAAGAGGCACTCCATGGGCAATAAGGCAGGGGAGCAAACTGGACGCCGCCGCTGGATCGCTTGGGCAATAGCGCTCGCGGCAATTGCGGCGGCTCTTTGGTGGCAGAAGCCGTGGGCCGATTCGGTGATGACCGTGACTGTCACGGTGTCTACCGACGAGCAGCCGGCGGCCGGGGTGTATCGGAAGCGGGCCTTCTTCTCCGCCTCTCGATCGTCTCGCCCCGTGATGGGGATGTCCGTGGACTTGCGACGGTGGGAAGGTGAGTTGGTTCGGGTGGATGTGCGCGGCACGGTGAGGCCGCGGGCGTTCGACGAGGGATCGACGGGGTACTTCACTTGTTCTGCGCACCTCAACGACGCCGACGGAGCCAGGCCCCTCGAGTTCATAGGCTGGCAGGAGGGGGGATCGATCTGGCTTCACGTCGGCCGGCTGGGGTGTCCCTCCTTCGTGGCGAACGCAGAGACAGACCCTCCTTTCGTCTACACTAAGGACAATTGGCTCTGGCACGTGCTGCGTGTGCCGGAGCGCGGGCGAGTGCGCCTGTCTCTCAGTCCACTGCTGGCCGACGATCTCCAAGGCCGGCCGGTGCCGTTTGTGCCGGCCGCGCGGCCGCCGGAGCAGGAGGCGGGTCGCCGGGAAATTGCCGGCGCCGAGCGCCGGCCCGACGTCTTCATCTACGTGATCGACGCCCTGCGCGCAGACCATCTCGGCTGCTACGGATATCCGCGCCGGACGTCCTCGGCAATCGATGCTTTCGCGGCCGAGGCGACCCTTTACGAGGAGGCCCACACTCCGACGACGTGGACTCGCTCCTCGGTGGCGACCATGCTCACCGGGATCTACCCTTGCGTGCACGGGGCGATGCACTTGTCGGACGTGCTCGACGAGTGGCTGCTCTTGCTCCCCGAGGTACTTCAGCAGGCGGGCTACAGGACGTGCTGCGTGACCACTAACGGCAACGTGGCCGAGCCCTTCGGCTTCGACCAGGGATACGACAGCTTTGTCTTCGGGAACCGACACCCCGCCGAATGGGTCAACTGGGAGGTCGGGAGATTCCTGCGAGGCGCCGACGACTCGCAGCCGGTGTTCATGTACCTCCATACGGTGGAACCACACGACCCCTACACGCCGGGGCCGGAGAGCTTCGCGCGGTTTGACCGGGGGCTGAACGGAGTGTGCGATGGCACCTTGGAGTCGATAGAGGCTGTGGGACGCCTCCGGCCGGACCTGACGGCAGAGGACGTTGGTCACCTGATCGATCTCTACGACGCGGAGGTCTGCGAGGCCGATTGGGCCTTCGCCGGTTTCCTCGACGTGCTGCGACGGCACGAACGGCTCGGCGATGCTCTGGTGATATTGCTCGCCGACCATGGGGAGTCGTTCGACGAGCACGACACCCTCGGCCACGGGCGCAACCTGAACCGAGAGGAGATGCAGGTTCCGCTCATCATCAAGTTCCCCGACGGTCGCTTCGCGGGGACCAGGGTCAGCCGAAGCGTGAGCCTGGTGGACCTGTTCCCGACTGTGCTGGGAGAGCTGGGCCTCGACCCGGAGCTCACCTATCCACTGCCGGGCGGCGATCTCTTTCTAGGCGCTTCCGATCCCGGCAGTGAGCCGCCGCGCCGCCTCCATGCCGAGGTGTCGCAGTTCGATCATAACGCCCTCGATCTGGTCGGGATCGTAGACGAGGACGGGTACAAGCGAGTTATCGACGTCTCTGTGAATCCGGGAGCGGCCACTGAGCTGTCGCTCGGGCTGTGGGATACGGGCGCAGATCCTTTCGAGGAAACGGATCTCGTCGAGGCCCGGCCGGTGCGCGCGGCCTATGATGAGCAGCTCATCGCCGCGTGGCTGATAGCCAAGCGGCACGGGCGTGACGCGATGGCGACCGAGGGCCCTCCGACGGTGGAGATGACAGACGAGCTGAGAGACCAGCTGCGGGCCCTCGGGTATCTGCGCTGACCGCCTCGACGTCGCTTTCGCAGGACAACGACGCCGCCAGAGTGAACTAACATTGTGGGCCGGCCTGGCAGCGACAGGCCGAGTCTGCAAGAGTGAGGAACACGAGTGACGGATTCCGAGCCCAAGCCGGAAACATCCGAAGCGGAAAGCTCCCAGAGCACACCGGCCGGGAGCTGGATGAGAGACTGGCGTTTTCACACCTGGGCGATCATTGCGCTGGCCTTCATCCCGCGTCTCATCTACCTCTTTCAGATTCGCCAGTGGCCCTTCTTCTACCACGTGGTCCTCGATTCACGGACGCAGTACCAATGGGGGGGCATCCTCGTCAAGACCCTCGGCCTAGGGAACATGGAGGTCCTGGCGAAGGCGCCGCTCTACTCCTACTTCCTGGGCCTGAATCAAGTGGCTATGGGGGAAGGCGACCCCGGCCTCTTCGCCGCCCGTTTGGTGCAGTTGATTCTCGGCGCTGTCACGTGCGGACTGACTTACCTGCTCGGCCGGAAAGTGTTCAATACGGCGGTCGGTATTACGGCCGGTCTGCTGGCGGCCTGCTACAGCCCCGCGCTCTTTCGCGAGGGACAGCTTCTGGATACATCGATTGCTACGTTCCTGGCAACCGCGTTTCTGCTCGCGCTGGTGTCCACTCTGGAGGCTCCGACTAGGGGCCGATGGTTCGGGGCGGGCCTGCTTCTGGCACTCCTGGGCCTGACCCGACCGAACCTTCTTCTGCTCGCTCCAGTCGCCTTGGTGCTGCTATTCGCCTGGTCGCGCAAGGGACGCGATTTGTTGGAAGTGGCGCGGATGGCCGGCCTGTTCGTCCTGGGACTGGTGCTCCTGATTGCTCCCATCACGGCCAGAAACTACCTGATCTCCGGGGGACTGGTGCCGATCTCCACCAACGGCTCTATCAACTTCTACACCGGCAACAGCCCCGACGCCGACGGCTACTCACCGATCCCCGCGGGGATCGGCTGGGAGCGGACTTGGTTCGACGCGCTTAAGGCAGGAAAGGAAACCGTAGCGGAGCAGAATTCCTATTGGATGCAGAGGGGGTTGTCGTTTTGGCGGGAGCAGCCGGCACGAGCGCGGGCGCTTCTGTTGAAGAAGGCGTACCTCTACTGGAACGCCTATGAGATTCCCAACAACCTGAGCTATGAGTGGGGCCGCGCGCATTCCTCGGTGCTGCGCGCGGTTCCACTGACGTTTGGCATCGTGGGGCCGCTGTGTCTGCTGGGGATGGTGTTGGGGGGGTGGCGGAGTCGTCGCGCGTGGACGGTAACGCTCTTCATCGTCACGCAGATGGTCGCCGTCATCATCTTCTTCGTTTCGGGACGCTATCGATTGCCCGTCGTGCCGGCTATGTGCGTGTTGGGTGGGTTTGCGCTGGTGGAGGTGGTGCGCTACGTGCGCGTCCGCAAGTGGAGTGCCGTCATTCTCAGCTGTGTGGCGTTGGCCCTTTTCGGA
>CAZWRO010000006.1:21520-28609 GCA_964635365.1 uncultured bacterium
ACTGCAACGACCACCCGGTACCACGGTGGTGGTCGTGAACGCCGAAACGACGATGGTGAAGAATGAGTTGCTGGCCCCGGACCAGCTCGCGGTTGGGGACGGGGCCAAGGTCATAGGAAAGAGCGGCACACCGCCCGCACTTGCCGTTTACGGGCGCGGAACAGTGGAGGCGGTCGGTCCGCTAACCCTGGCCGTGATGGAGGGGGTCACGTTGACCGTGGCGCCGGACGCCGACCTGCAGTTCGTGCGAGTGGGTCCGCTGACCCTCGCTGAGATGCACCAAGGGATGGAAGTGCAGGCGCTGCTCGTGACGGGGCAGGAACCGGCCGTCGGGCTGGAGATCCACACCTTCGAGTCACTGCTCCCGGCGGCCGACGCGGAGGCCGAGCCCGGCCCGAGCGCTGAATCGACGCCCGAGTGAAGCGCGCCATTGCAGTAGTCTTTCTGTTGATCGGGATGGCGATTGGGGGACTCGGCTACGCGCTCCTTCCCGCCGACCACGGTCCCCAGGAGTACTTGGTGCGGATCGCCGACCCGCGCCCGCCCGCCGAGAGCGAGATGCCTTCGGGCTTGGCCGAACTGGACGCGGTGCGGGCCGTGGTAATGCACGCGCCGGAGGCGACCAGCGGCGTGCCGGCCGTGCTGCTGCTGCCGAACATGTCCGAGCTGTTCGGCGCTGAGGATTGTGCCCTCGGGCGACTCCCCGGCGGGGGTGAGCAGGAAGCCGTGGCCGGCGATGCCACCGGCCTGACGAGGGGCCCGACGCAGGTCGCGGGTCAGACGGTGGAGGTCGTCGGACTGCTCCAGAAGCTGGGACCGGCCTTCGATGATAAGCTCGTGATGGACCCCTCGGAGTCCTTCGAGGAGGCGTTGCGCGAGGCCGGCTGGGAGGCCCAAGCCCGCTACTTCGTGTTGGCCGAGACCTGGCGTGACAGGGGCGAAGTGCTGGAAAGACTGGAGGCCGACCCCGACCTGCTCCCTTCGCCCGAAGCCCACGTAGTGGGCACCTCCAGGCCCCCCGTAGTCTCGCCTCTGGTGCGGATGATGCTGGCGATTGCGCTGATCGGCATAGGCGTCGTGACCATCGCGAGGCAGCTTCGCGGGTTCTCCCGTCAGGACCTGGAGCGAAAGTTTAGACGCGAGTAAGTAGGACTGCTCAGCGCGCGTCAGGCGCGCGGAGCAGCGGCAGCGCGAGCAGCGTCGCCCCGCCGAGCACCAGGGCCGTGGCAAACGAAACCCCCGTCATGCCCAGCAGCGGTATGGCGATCCCCCCGGCAATGAGCGCCGCGGCCGCCGATCCCACCAGGTCGGCCGCGTACACCGCTCCCCCGGCCGCAGGTGCTTCCCGCTCTCGCCGATAGAGCGCCGTGGCGACCGGGAACAGCGCGCCCACCAGAGAGCCCACGAGTACGAGCAGCAGGCCAAGCGCCGTCGAAGCCAGGGTGGGGGAGGGTATGACGGCCTCCAGTAGGCCTGGCAGAAGGGCCGCAATCAAGGCCGCGGTTGCCAGACCTCCGATGAGCAGCGCGGCGAAGGCCCTGCCATCGGCCCTCCGTCCGCTCATAGCTCCCGCGCCGGCGGCGAGGCCGGCCATGAAGGCGGCGATTAGCGCGCCCAGTGCGTGGTAGACGTATCCGCAGGCGGACTGGAAAGCGAGCAGCGCCAGCACCTCCACCACCAGCCCGAATCCCCCGATCGCGGCGGCCGCTATCAGCACCGAGCCTCCGAAGAAACGACGGCTCCCGCCCCGGGTGAGCGCGAGCGCCAGCGCGGCCAACGCCATGGGAACCATCGCCCACCACAGCGATAGGCCGGACAGCAGTCGCGCCAGCCACCCCAACCTGGGGGAGACCTCGTCGAGCCAGATGCGCGTTTGATGGTAGTAGCTGATGGGGTTGAGGTCGGTGTTCACTCGCGCCCCGGGCTCCTGGGCAATCGTCTCGCTCACCATCTCCCTACGGAACGGAAGCAGCGCATCCTGCAGCCAGGCGTCGTTTACGAAGTTGAGCTCCAGGTTCCGTTGCCGCAGACGGTCGGCGAGTATTCGCCAATCTCCGGAGAGCGTCTCCTCTCCGTTGGCGGCGAGAAAGAACATCTCATCGCCGGGCACCAGCAAGCAGTTCGGAAACACCTGCCTGATGGTGTGGTAGGTAGTGGCGGCAGCCTGCCGTCGCGATCCGCTCAGATGGTGGAAAGACCCGCTCAGGCTGGTCGCCACCAGGCCGCCCGGCGCCAGCGCGCGCCGCACCTCGCGCAGGAAATCCTGGGTGTAGAAGCGGTTGATGGCGGCGGTCGTCGGGTCGGGAAGGTTGACGATGATCACGTCGTAGGGCGCCGGCGCGCGCCGCACGAAGAGCCGACCATCGCCGAGATGAAGCTCGGCCCGTCGGTCGTGCAGAGAGCGTGTTACCTCGGGCGGCATCCAGCGGGAGGCGAGCTGGGGGAGGCGCGGGTCCAGCTCGACGCAATCCACGTGTTCCACCGGATGTTTGAGCACTTCTCCCGCGAGCCCGGAGACAGCTCCTCCGATGACCAGCACGCGGCGCGGCGCGGGGTGCTCGAGCAAAGGGAGATGGGCCCTGACTTCGTTCGCGTAGTTGTCCTGAGAAGTGAAGAGAAGGACGCCGCTCTGGTAGAACGACACCTGCTGCTCCTGCTGGGTCACGACCAGCGCGCCGTACTTCGAGGGCAGGAAGCTCACCGGGTTGAGATCGGCCCAGCGCGGGCTCCTCCGGAGCGACGCAATCTCCGCGCGGCCTGCGAGCGCGAACAGAAGGATCAATCCACCGCCCAACAGCACGACCAGGGTGGATGTTAGGGCTATCCTAATCGGCGTGCGCGGCCGCAGCAGGGCTACGGCAGAGACGACATTGAGCAGGCCGACGGCGGCGAGCGCTCGGAAGGGCCCGACGTGTTCGGCCAAATAGAAGTGGAACGCAACGCCGCCGATCACTGCGCCCACCGCCTCCAGGGCGTATACCAAAGCGACGGGAGACACCGCGCTGCTCTCGTCGTACACGTGGCGAGCGGCCGCCGCGCCGGCGCCCAGGACGAACTGAAATCCCCCCACCAAACATACGATAGCAAGTCCATACATAGACGACAGCAACATCGCGCCGGGGCCCAGCACCTCCCCGGAGGTGAGGCCGCCCGGCTGAATCCGCCGCGCGATCAGGAGGGCAACGGGAAGCAGGGCCGCCAGCAGCATCTGCGACCACCCGAACGCGCGCTCCGGTGCCCTCAACCGAGGCGCCGCGCGCGCGCCCAAGGCGCTGCCGGCCGCCACCAGGATCAGCCACGTCGCCAGGACCAACGCGATGGACAGCTCATTGCCGTAGAAAAGGGCGAGCAGCTCGCGAGTGAGGGTAACTTGTGCGATAAGCAGCGTCAGACCCATCAAGACGACGGCCAGCAGGAATCTGACGGGTAAGTGCGGCCGGGCTCGTGAGTCCGAGATCGCGGTCACGACCAGAGGCCCGGGATTACATGCTGGCAGAACTCACACCGCCCTTGCTGGATGTGGTTCTCAGTGATTGCGTGGCCGCGGCGGCCGATGAGGAGTCGCTCGCATTGGGGGCAGTAAGTGCTTTCCGCGGGGTGTCGCGGGAGGTTGCCGACATATACATAGTGCAGCCCCTCCGCCCGCGCGATGTCGTGACAGCGGTCGAGAGTCTCATAAGGTGTGGGTGGCAGGTTCCGGAGACGGTACTGGGGGTGGAATCGGCTGAAGTGCAGCGGCACCTCCGGGCCCACATGGGTGCGGACCCAACGGGCCAGATCCCGGATCTCCTGCTCGCTGTCGTTCAGGGTCGGGACGACTAGGTAGACGATCTCCAGCCACACGCCCTGATTCTTCACCAGCTCGATGGTGTTCAGCACCGGCCTCAGCTCCCCGGCGCAGTTGCGCTGGTAGAACTCCTCCCGCATGGACTTGAGATCGACCTTGACTGCGGCCAGCTCGCGGCACAGGTCGATCATGGGCTGCCGATTGATGAGTCCGGCCGTCACCATCGTGGTGCGGAGGTTCTGCTCGTTTCCGGCGCGGGCGACGTCGAGCAGGTATTCGGCGAACACGACCGGCTCGCCGTAGGTGCCGGCGATGAAGGAGAGACGATTGCTCCGCGCGACCTCCACCAGCGCGGCCGGGGGCAGGTGGGAGGCCGGCAGTTGCTCGGGGCGAGACTGGGAGAGCTGCCAGTTCTGGCAGTTCTTGCACTCCATGTTGCAGCCGGCTGTCGAGAAAGAAAAGATGGAAGAGCCCGGCACTACGTGAAAGAAAGGCTTCTTCTCGATGGGGTCGATGTTGACCGAAGCGGCGCGGCCGTAGACCAGCGTGTAGTACTCTCCTTCGCGGTTCTCCCGCACCCCGCAGAAGCCCCGCTCGGCCGGGCCGACTTCGCATTCCTTCGGGCAGAGCAGGCAGCGTATCCGTCCATTCTCCAGCCGGCGGTAGTAGCTCGCGGGATGCACCCAGCGGGAGTCATCGGAGGGCTGTATGGCTGGTGGAGGGCGGCGGCTTCCCGAGGTGGCCAGCCGCGCCAGGCCGCCGAGTGCGCCGGCGCCGAGTGCGCACCCGAGGCCAAGCTTGAGCAGGTCTCGGCGAGTCCAAGCCACGATGGCTCCTTAGGTCAAAGAAACCTCGACCTTGTTGATGCGCGACAGGTCCGCCACCCCCAGGTTGTGCTCCTCATCGGCCGCCACGTCGATGTAGGCCGGCTCCCGACCGACTTCGGCCAGGGTGCGCAGCCCCGCCGTGCGGCGCAGATCGTCGATAATTTGCCAGCCGATCCGGTCTACAGCCACGGGATCGGTGCCGATCAGCAGGGCTCCGTAGGCCTCCGTTGTGGAGGGCCGGTAGGTGGGGCCGCCGTCGAAGATGGTCTCAAGAGCATCGGCTACGATCAGCCGTTCTTTGGCGCGAATCTGAGGAGCCAGATTCAGGTCGGCCACATAGGGACAGCAGTGGTTCAGATGTAGCTTGTTGGGATTGTTGATGGAGCCGAAGTGATTCTTGAGGGCTAGGCTCACCCCGGCCACATCGTGGTCTTTGAGCAGAGGAAGGTTCAACAGCGCGGTGCAGTCCTCGGAAACAATGCGGCTGAAGCAGGAGCCGACCGCGCCGACGACCGTCGGCTGCGAATCATAGCCCCGTCTCTCGGTGCCGAAACACCGCACGCCCGTTTCCTCGTTGACGGCGAAGCCGGCGCGTCGCAGCTCGCTCGTCAGGCGGTCGAAGATGATGAGGTTCTCCGCCGCCACTCCCGCCGCCTGAAGACCGGCCGCGGCGGCCAGGGCGACCTCTGTGTGGGTGTGTGTGCTGGGGGCTCCGAGGCAGTTCACCTTCAGGCCGATAACGTCGGAAGGAGAGAAGAAACGCCGCCAGGCCTCCGCGGGGCCGGAAGTCTCCGCCAAACGCGTTACCCCGGCCTGCATCATTCGCGCCACGATCTCCCCGTCGACTCGGCGCTGGTCGTCGATCGCGCGTGGGTGGCGGACGATCACGACAACGCCATCTCTTCGCGCGGTGCGGCCAGAGGAAAGGTCGGCGCCGGCGGCCGATGTGCCGGCCTGTGTCGCCTCGGTGCCCGGCTGGCCGCAGGAGCTGAGCAGCCCGCTTCCGGCCAGCAGCCCACCGGCCGCGAGGCCCTTCAGCACCTGGCGTCGGGTGAGTCCGTCGCCCGAAGACGGCCGATTTCCGCGGTCGGCCGGTTGTCTGGGTTTACGGGTGCTCATCTGTCTGCTCTCGGGGAGCGGGTGAGGAGAAAGACTGGACGGTGAATACCTGGAGCCTCGCGCCGCTCCTCCAGGCGTCCTCCGGCAGTCCAGCCTTGTCCTGACAGAGCCGCGACAGCAAGACGTCTCTGCTCCAGCCCGTCCGCTGAGCCACTTGCGGCAGGAACACCCCGCGGCGGCCTTCCGATTCCACTACTATGCCGTGGCGCTGGATGTCGATTTCCTCCGCGCTGCTCACGAGCTGGAGGGGCGAGAGTACGGAGATTTCAATCTCAAGTTCGGGCAGCTCCGCCTCCTGAATCGGAGCGAAGCGGAAGTCCTGCGTCGCCGCCTGTATCGCCAGGTTGCGAACGACCTCCATGAGCGGGGCGCTTGGCTCCAGATTCCCGATGCAGCCGCGGAGTGTGCCGCCGCTTGTCATCGTTCCGCCGCTGGTCAACGTTACGAAGGCCGCCCCGGGACGCACCAGCGCCGGATCGGTCTCCTCGACTGCCAGCCTCCGGCGGCTCCCGACGTATTGCTCAATGGCGGATCTCGCCACGCCCAGAAGGCGTTGCTGCTGCGCCGGGTTGAGGCCATTCCCCGCGCTGGGTTGAGCCGACTCGTCTTCGCCTGAGGAGCGATAGAGGGCGACTGCGCAATAGCCCACCACCCTGGTGTGCGGGACTCCCGGCACATCGCCCGAGTTCGCATAGCGGAGCACCCGCGCCTGATCCGCGCCAAGCAGACGGGCCGCCGTCAACACCGTCTTCACCGCCCCCTCGCCGCAGAGGGCCGTGTCGAGGTTGGGAGTGTTCTCGGCGAGCAGGCGTCTGGTCGTCTCCGCCACGCGGTCCGCCTCCATGGTCTCAATCGCCGCCAGCGTCTGGCGGTCAACCCGCACGGCGTCTTCGTAGCTCGGATAGTGCGACATGTCGCTGCTGGCGATCAGCAGCACAGAGCGCCCCCGAGCATACTCCGCGATAGCCTGGGCCAGCGACGAGCAGCTCTCTCCCGAGTCGTCGCCCATCAGTATGGGCAGCAATCTGAAATCTCCGAGCACAGTCTGAAGAAACGGAAGCTGCACCTCGACGGAGTGTTCCACTGAATGGGCGGCCTCGAGCAGGCGCGCGTTGGGCAGAGATTCGCCCAGATGATCGCAGGCCTCGCGATCAATCTGCACCACCCCCAGCGGGGTGGCCCACGCATCGGCCCCCGTGAGCGCGAACCCGGTGAACGGCACGCGATGGCTGGGTCCGACGACGACCACTGTGTCGTAGCTGCTGCCTTCGAGCAATCGGTAGGCGTACGCGGCGACAGGCGCGCTGTACAGGTATCCGGCGTGGGGTACGATGAGCGCCACCAGCGTGTCGGGGC
>CAZWRO010000006.1:28709-29897 GCA_964635365.1 uncultured bacterium
ATCGAAGGTGTGGGCAGACGGCAGGGGATGAACGGGGTGCAGCTCATTCTTCAACCGCTACTGTGGGCACTGGCGACGGCCTCGGCGCTGGGTATCTGGTTTGGCGAACGGATCGTGGTCGATTCAGCTCTCGCGCCTCCGGCCGCCCATCACATCGTCGGCGTCCCTCTCGTTGCGCCAAATCGAGACTGGTGCGGGCCGGCCGCCCTCGCGGCCGTGCTCCAGCACCGCGGCGAACGCCTCGAGGCGGCCGACATCGCGCGGGAGATCTACCTCCCGGACTATCGCGGCGCCCTCAACTTGGATCTGTTGCTCTTCGCGCGAAGCCGCGGCTACCAGGCTTGGGCCGGAGCTGGCACAGTGGAGGCGCTCAGGGAGTCCATCGCGCGCGACGAACCGGCCATATGCATGGTGCGGAGCCGCGGCCCGCTGGCCGACCGCAATCACTTCGTGGTCGTGCGAGGCTATGACGAAGGCCTTGCAGCCTGGTTCGTGGACGCGGGGAACGGAAGGGAGGAAGTGGTCGCAGAGGCCGACTTCGACCCGCGTTGGGCGGAGTGCGGGCGATGGATGCTCGCCGTGCAGGGCCCGGCCAGGCCTCCCGCGCCGGAGGCTCAACATGCTGCGGACTGACCCTTTGCGATGGCTGCTGCTGGCTCTCGCGCTCACCTCGGTCGGGTGTGAGACCGACAAGGATGGCGTGAACGTGAACTTCACGGCCGCCCTGCGCGCCCACCAGGCGCAGCTCGACCGGCAGCCCGGCCGCGCCGAAGTCGAGCGGATGGTCGCTCACCTGAGCCCGGAGCAGCTCAATGACTTGGGCGTCCTCTATGAGAGAGAGGGCCGGCTGGAGGAGGCCGAGTGGGCCTACCAGCGAGCAGTGTGGAGAGACCCGCGCTTCGCGCCGGGGTACGTTAACCTGGGGAATGTGCTGAGGAAGCGCGGCCGAACGGAGCAGGCCCTGTTGCGCTACCGGCAGGCGATGTCCGCCGATCCCGACAGCTTCGAGGCGGTCAACAACTTCGGCGATCTCTGCGCCGAGCAGGGAATCCATCTCGACGAGGCCATCGCGCAGTTGACCCCACTGACGGAGCGCCCCGGGCGACACCGCGCGTACGGCCTCGATACTCTCGGGTGGTTGTATCACGTGCGAGGAGATGAACCGCGAGCCGCGGAAACACTTGAGGC
>CAZWRO010000007.1:0-3981 GCA_964635365.1 uncultured bacterium
TCTTCTACGCCCGTTCGGCCGCCCTGAAGATCCAGGAGGAGGAGCTTGCGCGCGGACAGGCGCAGGCCGTGATGGCAGGCAACGCGCGCACGGCCTTCGGGATCTCCTGAGCCGGCCGCCCCTCACCCCCACGGATCACGTCGAAGTCATATCCTTTGCGGAGAGGCGGCGGAGCTCAGCCTGGTCGTAGACCCTAAGGAGGCCGCGCAGCATGTGCGGGAAGATGATGCACCCGAGTCCACCGGGGAGCATCCACATGTAGTACAGGTACCAGCTCCGACGCATCGCCAGTAGGAGAATACCCCCGACCAGCATTCCCACTGAGGCCGCCAGTAATAGCGCACCAGCCATAAGGACCGCGGCGCGGGCCCGGCCCTTCGAGGCGAGGGTACCGGACACGCCTCCGAGCGTGCCGGCGACCACACCGAACAGTGTACCGGGCAGCCAGGCCCACCGCGCGGCGTCCATCGGCTGCCAATCCGCGGTGGAGTAAGCGACACAGGCCATGGTTGCAGCGACGAGGCCGTACAGCAGGCTACTCTTACGAACCATCTCTCTCCCCTTTCGGAGCGATCTCTTCTAGCGCACGGCGGTGTGATGCGAGCAGCGCGCGGGCCACTACAGGATCCAGCTTACCATCGGCGAGCAACAGCTCGAGCTGTCTGCGGAAGGGGTCGACGAGGGCGTCGTCGTCGGCGACTCCGACTTTTGCTATGAGCCGGTCGAGGCGGGCGCGAACGGTGGGGTAGGAGACGCCGTAGTGCTCGGCGAGGGCCTTGAGCGAGCCGGAGACGAGGAGGAAGCGCTTGAGGAAGTGGAAATCCTCTTCGTTCAGCTCGGCGAGCCAACGGGGGATCTCTGTGGTCATGGCTGTATGCGTCCTTATGGTCTTGAATAATCTTTATTCACATAGCATTATAATTGAATAATGCAGGTTTGTCAATATCATTTAGTCTCACATACATAAACTTGATCGATAGGCTTCAGAGGGGCTAGGAAGGGTTCTACGGGCTTCGTAAAAACGGGCAGACTGCGCGCTATCTTGCTAGCTTACGCGCCCTAAGCTGAGTCAGTAGGATGCCCGCGAGGATGAGGACGGCGCCGATGAAACCAGTGGGTCCCAGCACATCGTGCTGAATGAGGCGGGCGAACAGGGCCGCAAACACGGGCTCGGCGGTGAAGATCACAGCCACATGGGTGGCGCTGGTTCGACGCTGCGCCCACATCTGAACCACGAAGGCAAAGGCCGTCGCCAGCACACCGGTGAGGACCAGCGCGAATAGACTCCAGGCCGTGACGGGGAAGCGGGGTGTCTCTACCGCGAGCATGGCCGCGCCGCACAAGACCGCGGCCGTGGCGATCTGCCAGAAGGCGAGCAGCACTGCATCGTGGCGGGGCGCGGCGCGCGCCGCGGTCACGATGTGCAGGGCGAAGGCCACCGCGCAACCGAGCGTGAGCATATCTCCCACATTGAACTCCGCCCCACCGGGCGAGGTGAGCAGATAGAGGCCAGCCGCCGCCAACAGCACCGATACAACCGAAGTCCACAGTGGCAGAATGCGAGAGACGGCCAGCCCGAAGAGAGGCACGAGGACCACGTAGAGGCCGGTGATGAAGGCCGACTTCGAGGCCGTGGTATGGAGCAGCCCCGTCGTCTGCAAGATGGTTCCTGCCGCCAGCCAGAGCCCGAGCAGCGCCGAAACGGCAAACGCTCTCCAACTCACCCGCAGCGACCGCCGCGGGAACAGCAGTAGCAGTACCAGCGCGGCCAGCCCAAAGCGAGCAGTCACGAACGACAGCGGAGTAACCGCCGCCAGCGCGCGTTGGATGGCGGGAAATGTCAGGCCCCAGATAGCCGTGACGGCCAGGAGCGACAGGTCGGCGCCGACGGAGCCAGAGCGTTCGCGTGCCACGAAACAGTCGCCTAGACTTCCAGGCGGTAGAGCTCTTTCGGGTTATCCCACAGCCACTTGCGGGCCAGCGTCAAAGCCTGATCCTCGGTCATCTGACCGCGCTCGATGCGGCGGGCGAGGACGCGGGCAATGTCCTCCCGAGCCATCACGAGGTGGCCGTAGGTCTTTTCCACGGGCATACCGTAGTCGCCGCCGAAGCCGATGAGCTTGTTTGTGGGGATGAGGTCGATGGCCTCATCGAGGCTGGCGACGGCGAACTCCTGGGAGATGATATGGGTCCAGCAGAGGTTGAGCCACACGTTCGCGAATCCCTTGCCGAGCATGAGTGACTCGCGGACCCACGGGTAGCCCAGGTGGTAGAGGTCGAAGCGCACCTTGGGGTGCCGTTCGAGGATCGGGATCATGTGGAGGGGGTCGAGGGTGCGGAAGTCGCCCCAGTAGCCGGTGTGGACGGCGACTACCAGATCCTGCTCGCCGGCAAAGCGGATCATCTCATCCACCACGTAATCCCGCAGCGGATTGACGGCCGGGAGTGAGGTCGCTGTCCCCGTCCGCAGGTCTTTGAAGCACTGCTGCGCGGCCTCGCGGCTGGGGCTTTCGTACGGGTTCGACATCATCTTGAGGCCGACGGCGTCCTCGGACTTGACCTGGACGATGTAGCTGCGGTTGGCGTCGAGCAGGTCGTCCAGGTTCCGGATGGACATGGAGGGCGCTATCGGACGCGGGTTGCCGTGCCAGTCTGTGAAGGCCGGCCGAGACACCTGCCCCCAATCGCCCATTTCGGTGACGAGCGGCATGACAGGCGTCAACAGGGGCTTGTCCACGTCAGTGCGGACACACTGCGTCAGCGCGGTGCGTATGTTGCAGGCCTCCTTGAGGACACGCTGGTAGATGCCGGGGGTGTTGGCCGCGGCCATGCGCTCCGAGATGGTTACGTAGGTCTTCTCGCTGATGTCGTCCGCCCCATAGAACTTCTGCACTGCCAGCAAAGCCGCGCGGGCGTAGGACCCCCAGCGGATGCGCTCCCAATAGGGGGCGAGGAGGCGCCAGCGGTGCTCCAACGGCAGCTCGGTGTCCTGGGTCGCCTGGTAGTCGGCATCGGACATGCCGGCCACCTTGAGATCGCCTGAGGTGTAGTGGGCGAAGAGCGTGAATACGTCCACCTTCGTGCCGGTGCGAAAGCGCTCCGGCGAAAGGTGCTCGTGGGCGTCTATGATCTCGATGCCTTCGAGGGCGGATACGAGCTGCTGTTCCAGTGGCGAGAGATTCATGCCGACCTCCTGCGATGCGAGTATGGTCAGTATCAGGCGGCCGTTCCAAACAGCCGCGGGTGATGAGTTTCTGCGTCCGGCTCGGCAGCGCCTCTTGTGCGGAATTGGGCTCTCACGCAGACACGATGGGACAAAGGGCCAGCCTTGTGCCGGGGTCGCGCAAGGCGGAGCTCGTACGGCAAGCGAAGAACGTGGCCGAACAACGTATCTCTCAACCAGGAGGCGACCATGAACGTGTTGATTGTCATCGACACCCGGTTTGGGAACACTCATCGCCTAGCGCTGGCCGTCGCGGAAGGAGCAGGGAAAGTCGCCGGAGCGGAAGTGAAGCTCGCGCGTGCGGTGGCGGCGGAGCCGGAGGCGGTCTACAACAAGCAGGATGAGCGGCTCCAGAAGGCGCAGGCGGCCTTCGGGAAGCTGCCGGAGGCGACGCCGGCCGACCTGGAATGGTGTGACGCGCTGGTGCTGGGATCGCCGACTCGCTTTGGGAACATGAGCGCGCCGCTGAAGACCTTCATCGACTCGACCGGTAAGCTGTGGCTCGCAGGCTCATTGATTGGCAAGGTGGGGGCGGCCTTCTGCTCCACCTCGAGCATGCATGGCGGCAATGAGACCACTCTGCTGACCATGATGCTGCCGATGCTGCATCATGGGATGGTGATCGTCGGGATGCCCTACTCCGAGCAGCGGATGATCACCGGCACCCGCGGCGGAACGCCTTATGGCGCCAGCTCGGTTTCGGGGCCCGCGGCAGACCAAGGACCAAACGAGGACGAACTGGCTATCGCGGCCTCCTT
>CAZWRO010000007.1:4081-14525 GCA_964635365.1 uncultured bacterium
CAGGCGGCCGCCTTTCGGCGGCTGATTCTGCTGGCGATGATACCCGCCCTGCTTGCCGTGGTGGTCCTATATGCAGTGCGGGAAAGGCCCGTCCAGGCCGCCCCGCGAGCCGCGCCGCGGCAAGGCCGGTTCCCCATGGATCGCCGCTTCAAGCTCTTCCTGGCGGCGGCCGGGCTGTTCAGCCTGGCCAACTCCAGCGACGCCTTCCTGTTTCTGCGCGCGCAGCGACTCGGGCTCTCCGTGCTCGGCGTCGCGCTCTTGTTGGCCGCCTTCAACCTCGCTTACAGCGTGCTTTCGCCAGTGGCCGGGAAATACTCCGACCGGTGGGGCAGGCCGGTGCTGATCGGCGCGGGTTGGGTAATATACACGCTCGCCTATCTGGGCTTCGGCTTGGCCAATTCGGCCTGGCACATGTGGCCTCTCTTCGGCCTCTACGCCGTCTACTACGGGATGGCGGAGGGCACCGCGCGGGCGCTTGTGGCAGACCTGGTGCCGGACGAGCACCGCGGCACCGCGTACGGTCTCTACAACACCCTCGTCGGGGTGACGGCCCTGCCGGCCAGCCTGATGGCGGGGCTGGTCTGGGAGGGGATTGGTGGCTGGCAAGGGTGGGGGCCTGGTGCGCCCTTCCTGCTCGGGGCCGCGCTCAGCGCGGTGGCAGTACTCTTGCTGGCGGTGGCGATGCGCGGCTTCGTGCACCCTGAGGAATGACGGCCGTGCCGGTTCAATGCCAAGAGGATGAGCGAAAGTCGGCCTCCTCCCCCACTCTTCTGCCGCCCCTTGCCCGCAGTTGCGGAGAGCAGGCGGCACCGGATTGCTTGACCGTCCGCAAATGGGTGCGATATACTGACTGACGGGCCTGTCGGAGAAGTAGCATGAGCTATCGCGCTGGAAGCATGAGCCCCGTGGGAGCGATCGAATGGCCATGGGCGGCAAGTCGAACGGCGGCCGACGTCGGCGGCTGCTTGTCTTTGTGATGGCGCTGGCGTTGGTCGTGGCACTCGCGCTCTGGCTCAAGCCATGGGCGGCATCGGTGATGCGAGTCACGATCACGATTTCCACGGATGACGAAGGGCCCACCGAAGTATATCGGAAGCAAATCTTCTTCCCAGGTCAGCGCACCCCCCGACCGGTTGTCACCGCGGACATCGACCTCACTCGTTGGGCCGGCCGGCTCATCCGCTTCGACGTGCAGGGAGAAGTCGAGGGTCGGATTTTCCCCGAGCGCGCGCTGGGCCATCCGGGCTGCTCGGCGGCGCTCGTCGATGCGGCCGGATCCCGGCCCCTCGAATTCGTGGGCTACAAGAGCGAGTACGGAGCGCGGTTCCACATCGGGGACATCGGATGCCTCGCCTACGTGGCGCCCGTCGAGGCGGATCCGCCCTTCGTGTTTACTACCGAGGACAGCTTGTGGCACGCGATGCGGGTGCCGGAAGGCGCGCGGCTGCGGCTATCCCTGACTCCCGTGCTCGACAGCGACCTAGGTTGGGTGGTTCTCCACAATCGCTTCTCTGCGCGGCCGGAGGTCTTTGCTCCCCGCCAGGATTCGCCGCCGGCCTCCCTCATTGCGCCGCCGAGGCCTGACGGGGTGGGCCGACCGCCGGATGTCTTCATTTACCTAATCGACGCGCTACGTGCCGACCATCTGGGGTGCTATGGATACGACCGGGAGACTTCCCCCGAGATCGACGCGTTCGCGGCCTCCACCACTCGCTACGAACAGGCGCAGACCAGCGCGAGCTGGACCCGGCCGGCCGTGGCGACGCTGCTCACGGGCCTGTATCCTTCCCTCCACGGCGTGATGCACAGCCAGACCGACAAGCTCGACGAATGGCCCGTGTTGCTGTCGGAGGCTCTTCACGACGCGGGCTACAGCACCTGGTCGGTGACAACTAACGGCAATTCCTCCGAAGTCTTTGGCTTCGACCAATCCTATGACGGCTTCATGTTCAGCCTCCGCGACACCGCCGAGTGGGTGAACGGAAGGGTGGAGAGAATCCTGTCCGGCCTCCACTCAGACCGTCCCGTCTTCATGTATCTGCACACTTTGGAGCCGCACCTCCCCTACACGCCCAAACCGGAAAGCTTCCGACGTTTCGATCGCGGGCTCAACGGAGCCTGCGACGGCTCGCTCGAATCAATCGACAGAGTGGGTCGCCTCAACCCGGAGGTCACGGAAGAGGACGTCGGATACCTGATGGACCTGTATGACGCCGAGGTGTTCGATGCCGATCAGGGCTTCGCCGGATTCCTCAATGTGCTGCGTCGAGCGGGCCGACTCGAGGACTCATTGATCGTCCTGGTCGCCGACCACGGGGAGTCATTCCTAGAGCACGGCACACTCGGCCACGGCCACAACCTGAACCAAGAGGAGATGCGCGTACCTCTCATCGTCCGATTCCCCGAGCGCGAGTTCGACGGAGTGCGCGTGGATGAGCAGGTGAGCCTGGTGGACGTGTTCCCCACCGTCCTCCGACAGGCCGGCGTCAGCGTGGAGCTGAGCTACCCGCTGCCGGGCCGAGACGTCACGCCCGGGTCCCTGCAATTCGCCCCGAGTGCCTCCAGTCGCCTCTACGCCGAGTTGTCGAAGTGGGAACAGAACCCCCTCGACCTGGTCGGCGTGATCGACGAAGGCGGCTACAAGCGCGTCTTCGACATGTCGTCGAGACGCGGATTGATGGCCACCGAGAGTTCCATCGGACTGTGGGACACGGGCACCGACCCTTCCGAACAGAACAATCTGACCGCATCTCTTCCGGTGCGCGCAGCCTACGACGAGCAGCTTGTCGCGCGCTGGCTCGTACTTCAGAGAGCAGGCCGCGGCGCGGCCGCGCCTGGAGCGCCGGCGCGGGCGGAAATGAACGACGAGCTGCGCAGGGAGCTCCAAGCGCTCGGCTACCTGACAGCTCCGTAGGCGGCAACGCAACCCTTCCACCCAGTCTCCTGCGGAGACGGCGACCGGATACGACAAGAGCTATCTTCCTGCTTGGGCGCACATAACGCCGCACGGAGCATCTCCCTTCATGAGGTTGAGCGGCAAGTCGGAGCAGGCCGGTCTGGCCCTGCTGTATCTCGGGCTGGGGTTGGCTGGCGCGTTCGTGTGGTCTCGGATTGCCGACCTTCCGAGGCTTCCCTCTTGGCACATGGAGATGATCTACGGCACCGCGCCCGCCCCGAATCAGTACCGACCCTTCACCCCTTGGATCGCAGACCTGCTCTGCCGCGTGCTGCCAGGCCACAGTCTCCACACCTCCTACCTGCTCCTTCGCGGCTTGGTCACCGGAGTCACGCTACTGCTCTTCGACCGCTATCTGCGCACGTGGTTCCGACCGGGGACCTCCGCCGCCGGGGCGCTCTGTCTGGGGGCAATCATCCCCTTCACCTACCTGCGGGTGGTTCAGGAAAGCGATCCCATATCGCTCCTCGTGTTCGTGTTCGCCTTCTGGGCCTTGGCGCGTGAACGCGATGGGTATCTCTTCCCGCTTGTCCTAGTGGGCACGCTGAATCGCGAGACGACGGCCATGATCCCGGCCCTATACGCGCTCGCACGTTGGGGCACGGCACCCGTGCGCCAGGTCATATGGCAGACCATCGCGCTGGCGTTGTCATGGGCGGCCGTCTACGCCATGCTCCTGCGGATCTACGGGTACCGCCCATACTACTGCGACGTGGTCATGGTATGGCAGAACCTGGGGTCGTGGGTGCCGACGGCATGTCTGTTCCTGCTTTTCGGGGTGATGTGGGTGCTGCCGTTCCTCGGACCACGTAGCGGACCGATGATCCTGCGCCGAGCGCTCTGGCTTCTGCCCCCCTACGTTGCTCTGCACTATGTGGTAGCCAGGGTGGTGGAGGTTAGGCTGTTCCTGGCGTTCGCCCCTGTCGTTATCCCCCTCTCGTGGTGGAGGCTATTCCCGGCAGAGCGCTTGCCTACCAAGGAATCCACGGTCCCGGTCGGTCCCATCACTCAGTAGCCTCCAACACCAACGTCTCGCAGATGGACCGGGCTTCCCACTGACTCAGGACGCTATAGGCGCGCGTCTTCGCCATGAATTGCGCGATTGTCGCCTGGCTTTCCCATATCTTGTCCTGTTTCTGTCCAAGGCAGCGCCTTCAAGTGGCTGAACGGCGAGACAACACGGCGGCTCATATGGTAATTGTAACTGAGTTGACAGAAGCCCACGAGATGGGCGAAGCCGGTTCAACAGGAACCCGCCTCCGGGCATCATCTGGGGGCACTAAGTGAGGTGGATGTCTATGGGGATGGGGAGTGAATTAGTTGCGGGTGTCAGGCATCAATGACGCTCGCCGGTGGCCGGAAGTGCCCGACCTGTGGCGTGCATGTTGGGTCTATCCTGTCGTGTATGGTGGGCGGTCGACGATGAGCGCGCTCCTGAGGCAGACTACAGAGCGCGATCCCAATGACCGATACTACCGAGGAGGGAATCCGATTCCGTTAGTGTGATGGGCGCGCCCAGTGCTGGACAGGACAAAGAAACCTTGGAGGCGAGCTGTGGCGGCCGAGCCACACCCCGCCGGAAGTCGTTGCGGACAGTGAGTTCAGGGAGGGCGTACTGCAGACCGACAAGCAGCCGTTAAGTAGGCTGCTCAAGAGAGGAGGAGTAGGGGTGAATAAGTCTGTGCCAACTTTGTTGGGAATCGTAATCATCCTGTTGGTGATAGTCCTGGTCGTGCTGGTCTACGACCTTAGGATGACGGCCAACCTGGCGGCGGGGAATGTCCCGGTAGGGACCGTTGGCGGACAACTCCTGACCGGCACCGAGACCCCCACGGAGGTCATCGGCCCCGAGGAGGCCATCGGCGCGCACGTCGCCGCCTCCGACCGCGACACGATCCGGCCTGACGACTTGCGGCATCTAACGGGCACGACCGAGGAAAGAGCCGTAGACCAGGACCGACTCAGGTCCGACGAGCAGGTACAGGAGCATCCGGAGAGCACGGAGTAAGTCGCTGGGGAATGATCCGTGCCGCCTGCCTAACCCGCAGGAAAGATCAAGGGCCCGGTACTTGCCGGGCCCTTCTTCGTGGCCTTCTTCACGAGCGGCTCCAGGAGCCCCGACAAGCAATTCCGGCAGGAATCCCGCCCTAGTCCCGAGCACGGCCCCCCGAAAAGAAACAGCTCTTTAGAGGGTCCTGCATTCCCTCGCCCAGAGCTGTTTAGGCGGTCCAGAAACCTGATCGAGCTGCTGGTGGTCACCGCCGATGGTATGTACCATATCTCGAGTCGAAATCTCAGTACCTTTTGTGAAACCTCGATAGCAAAGCCCATTCCACCACTCCTGGCAGACCGTAGACACGGTGGGCCTGTGGTAATCGCCACGGATGTGTTCGCCGCGCGTTCCAACAATCACGGAAGTTTTCCTTCTATTTCACAATCTGGACATAATTTGTCGGTATTGTACTAATCGATACCACCAACACCTCGATCAGGGTGATTTCCCGAGACCGCCCGCCTCACCGGGCGGTCCGGACTTTTTTCTGGTCGCAATGCGTGGCAGGACACGTCGAGCAGAGGCCGAACAGTGGAGGGAGAACGCCTCCTTAGGGAGACCCAAGGGAGACCTCCGCTCATGGGCGAGAAGACGCCGACCGACGAACTCAGGGACGAGCACGAACACGCACGGGCGGCGATTGCCGGATTGCAGCGAAAGATCGAGGCCTTCTGCGCCAGCCCGGACAGCTCCCGTCCGGAAGTGGCTGGCGATCTCCGGAACGACCTCGACCAGCTCAGCCGCAGCCTGTTACTGCACTTTCGCAAGGAAGAGGAAGGTCTCTTTCCCGAACTCCGCCAGATGGTGTCGAAGGGCGCGCCGCGCGTGGACATCCTCGGCAACTTCTTCGGCGAGGAAGCCGACGATGACCTGAAGGCTCACTACCTACTGCGCAGCCGTTTGCGGCAGTTGCCCGAGCTGCTTGACGCCGCGGACAAACCCGGCGGCATGGATGCGGAAACGTCGGGCCGGCTGCGAGGGCTGACCGAGGCCACGCGGGATCTCCTGCAGCGACATGTCGATAAGGAACACCAGCTTGTGTTCCCTATGATAGAGCGTTTGCTGGCCCCCCAACAAATGGCGGCGGCGGGACAGCGCATGCGCGCGCTGGAGACGGAGTGTGGCTGAGCGCAAGCGCACCGCGCGGCAACCGTTGCGGGAGGGTGTCCGAAGACACACCGCGTTGCCATCACAGTAGATCTCAGACAGGAGGGAGGCTGTATGCGACGAGTATGCATGTTGCTGATGTTGGCCGTAATCCTTCCGGCCTCGGCGGGCTGGGCGGCCCCGGAGTCGGTGCAGTTGAGACTGGGGGGCGAGGCCGGCCAAGAAGCGCGGTACCGCTCCACTGTCACCGTCGCGGCCGACGTGAACGTCCAGATTCCGGGCACCGGGATGGCCGAGCTATCGGTCAGCCCTCGCCTGGAGGGACGATTCACCACCATCGTGCGCGTCCTCGACTCAGCGCCGAACGGTGATCTGACCCTTGGTGCGCAGGTCGAATCGTTCAACATCAGGTTCGACGCGGCAGATCTTCACGCGCAACTGGCAATCGAGGGTCCCGGCGGCGCAAGCCCCGAGCTGATACACCTGCCGCCTCTGCCAATCACGATGGTGGTGTCCAACCGAGGAAGATTGCTCTCCTTGGATGGCCTGGACGCATTTCCGATACCGCCATTGCCCATTGCCAAAGGTGAATCCGTAGACTTCGCAGCCATCGTCGACGCGGCTATCCAACAGTTCGCGCAGCCTGCTTTCCCCGAGGAGCCGGTGTCTGCGGGCCAGTCTTGGGAGTGGGAGATCACAGTCGACCCTAGGCCTATGCTCGAAATGCTAGGCCTTCCGGTTCCGCCAGAGCTGAGCACACGCCTCTCGGAGCTCGAGCCAATGAGATGCGTCTCCACTCTCGCGGGCTTTGAGACGGTGGACGGCGTGCAGTGCGCGAGGATCGAGGCCACCACCCCGTGGAGTCGCCGAGAGCCTGTGGGAAGTGGAGGAGACGAATCCGTCGTCCTCACCGAGGAGGGAGTGGTGACGGCCGTCACCTGGTTCGATTACGAAGCCGGGTGCGCGGTGAGGGAGACACTTAAGTTCCGCTCGCTCGTTACCGTGGACGCAGCCGGCGCAACACCGATGCGGGTCGAGGTGAGGGCGGACCGCGAAACGCGGCTCCTGCCGTAGCTTGGTTTGGCCCGGAGGTCCGTGTCGGCGCGCAGTGAAAGCCTCCTCGACCTCACGCCTTGCCGGTCAGGCCGTCCCGATAGGTAGTCAAGCTGACGCCGCTCTCGGCCAGCGCGGAGGCGACCTGCGCGCTGGCGAGAGCGGCGAGTTCTTGCTCCCAGCGGTAGCCCCAGGAGAAGGAATCGCCGGCCCCGTCATCAGCACCCGGATGACAGCAGAGCTCAGTCAGCCCACCGTCGAGGTCAGCTATCGTTCGCGCCAATGTATCCATGTCCCATCCGCCGGCCTCCGTGAATCCGCGGAAGTCGTCGGGGACCAGCATCCCGTTTTCCTTCAGCAGGCGGGAGCCGAGCCGGCAGGACAAGTCGAGTCCGGACTGTTCCACCCGCCGTCGAAGGCGTGAGACTAGCCCGGTACGCGCCGGCTGGCGTCGCCTCTGACGGGGAACGCGGAGACCGCCCACCCCGCACTCGGCGGCGAGCCGGACCACGATGGGCAGAATGCCGGGCAGCATGTGCAGGTGCTGATGACCGTCGAAGTGGGAGAAGCTGAGACCGGCTTCTCGCACCCGATTTACCTGCGCCCGCAGCTCGACCTCAATCTCCTCTTTTCGGGCGGCGCCGCGCAGATAGCGCAGGAGGAACCCGCTCCAGGTGGCCGGAAAGCATCCCCGCGAATCCACCAGCGAGGGAATGTCCTGAACGGGGGAGACCGGACGCTGCTGGGTGAGCGCCAGGTGAATTCCCAGGTCCAGCCGCGGTCGCTCCCTCGCCAGCGCCGCGGCCTCCTCAAAGGCCTCGCCGGCGGCGAGGATGCTGGCGCTGGTGACGATCCCGCGGTCGAAAGCCTGCGCAATTCCTTCGTTCACGGAATGGCAGAGCCCCAAGTCGTCGGCACTCACAATCAGACGTGCCGGGCCCACTGCCCCCGAGCGCCGACGCCGCCAGTAGCGCCACATCTCACCGAAGATCCGCGCCACTACGTCGCTGCCGGCCGCCGTGGACGTCCCGGCCACTCTAGTGTGATACTGGCATCCCACCTCCCGGATCCTCGCGCCCAGGCGAGAGGCCTCAAGCAGCAGCTCCGCGTCTATGAACGATCCCTCGCTCCGCAGACGCATTTGTTGGAGCAGCGAACGGCGGATGAGCTTGAAGGCGAAGTTCACGTCGCGCACGTGCAGACCGAAGCCCCACCGAATCATCCGGTTGTACGTCCAAGACATGACCTCGCGGCGAACACCCTCGGCGCGGCCCAAGCGACAGCCGATGAGCATATCCACTTCCGGAGACAACTCGCGCAGGAGCGCGTTGGCCTCCTCCGCGCCGACAGGGAAATCGGAATCCATATACAGAACTAGTTCTCTTGTCGCATTCCTGAAGCCGGTGATAATGGCGGCACCGAGGCCGCGATTGCGTCCGTGGTGCACGGCGCGCACGTTGGGATATTCGGCGGCGAGCTGGTCGATGAGGGGGCCGCTTCCGTCGCTGCTTCCGTCGTCGACCAGAACGACCTCGTAGTCGGAGGCCAGCCCCTCGGCGATACGCTGGGTCTCCGGCAGTAGGCGGGGAAGGTTGTCGAGCTCGTTGTAGATGGGGTAAACGAACGATAGGTTCATGATGTCTCTAACGCGACCAGTGCAGACGACCGAAAGCAACAACTCAGAGCAGAAGCGCGACTGGGCGGCCCTGGTGTTTCCCGTGCTGCTGCTGCTGCTGACACTGTGCGGCACTCTCTATTTCTGGCGGCTCAGGGCCGCACCGCTGGAGGATTTCGACGAGGCCTACTAGGCCGCAGGGGCCCGCGAGATGCTCGGACGAGGCGACCTGGGAACCCGCTTCTTCAACGGCCGCCCGAAGCGCGCGACACACCGCAGGGCCGATCGCTCCCGGCCGCGCCGGAGCCTTGGCAGGACGGGCTCTGCTACTCGAGGTAGCCGAGCGACCTGAGCTCCCTTCTCACTTCATCGGTGAGTTCGATCTGACTCCCCTCGGGTCGCGCTTCTGGCGAAATGATCGCACCGCCCACGCGGAGCGGACGCCGCGTCTGGGCGCTGGCAAAGGAGAGGAACGCCTCAGTCATCTCGGCCGCACGCTCCGGTTCCTCCTCGACGACGTTGCGCGTCTGCCGCGGATCGGCCTCCAGATTGTAGAGAGCGCGGGGCTCCCCTGCCTCATCCAGAATCAGCGACCAGTGATGATCCCTGATGACGTACCACGACCGCTCGGTCGGGGAGAGCGATCCTTCACCGCGTTTCCTGCCGGGGGCGGTGCGGACCATGATGTAGTCGTTGACCTCCTCGACCCGCCCGACGAACACTGGCAATAGCGACTGCCCTTGCACTCCCTCTCCCCGATAGCCAACGTTCAACACGTCGAAGATGGTTGGGAGTAGGTCGATGCTTTGCGTGAGGGCGCTGATCCGCCGCGGCGCTATCGTGTCCCCGGGGAACTTCACGATCAACGGGATGTGGATCGCCTCGTCGTAAGGGCAGTTGGAGTGCCACCTGTATTCGTGCTCGCCGAAGGGCTCACCGTGATCGGCCGACAGAATTAAGATAGTGCTGTCCAGCAGTCCCGTGTCGGCGAGCGCAGCCTCCAATTGTCCCACCGCCCAATCGGCGTGTCGCAGATTGGCGTCGTACAGGTTGACCTGGTCGGGCATGGGTGTGGACTCCATCGGCGATAGTGCCGCCTCGGCGCCAGGCAGGTCCGACGACCCCTGCCACAACGTCGGCGGCGTCTGACCGGCAAAGAGCTGCTTCATCTCCTCGGGAGCGTTGTAGGGATAGTGTGGTGGCGTTAAATGAATGTACATGAAGAACGGCGTGTGCGGGTTGCTCTCCAGCCACTCCCTCACCGCCTTAATCAACCCCTCCGCCGTGCGGTCGCCCTCCGGCATACCCGTCCTGTCAGACCACCTTCGCCCTCCAACCAGAACCACATCATCGAAGTCCACCCCGACGCCCGCCGCCGACGACACCGCGATGTGCATGCTGAACAGAACCGTATAGTATCCTGCCGGCTTCAGACCCTTGGCAATCGTGAACGTCTTCCCCGACAGCGCGCGTGTCTTGGTGGCGAGATGCATGTCCGGGTACTGGGAGGTGAACAGCGAAGTCGTCGACTCCGTCGTCTGCGGATACTGCGAGAAGTGATTATCGAAGACCAGCGACTGCGCGGCTATCCGGTCGATATTCGGCGTCGTCTCACGGGGATAGCCGTAGTAGCCTATGTGGTCGGGCCGTGCCGCGTCCA
>CAZWRO010000007.1:14625-15924 GCA_964635365.1 uncultured bacterium
AAAGCAAGATCTTAGCTAGTTCCTACTTCAGCATCGGGTAACCGTCGAGACAAGTGTTGCCAGCGTAGTTGTCGACGGCGCTTGGCCACATGTCCAGCCCGCCACCCAGCTCAGTTCCGTCCCATGGCGGCGGCGACTTCTCGATGATTCTCTGGTACGGCCACCAGGCAGCGTGACCATCCAGGAATCCGACGTTGGAGCCACCCAGGTGTCGGGTGTGCGCCCTCAGGATCGTCTCGTCGGTCAGCCACTCGGAGTTGATCTCCTGGTTGCCCGGACCGCAAACCGTGGTCCACGGGCAGTTATGCCAGTCAGCATTGCACCACACACACCCAATCATACAGGTGTCCGGGAACGCCAACTGATTGCCGGACCAGAGCTCGGCGTGGCTGCCGCAGTCCCCGATAACTACGAACATGCCGGGGTTCTGTACCCAGGTCAGTTTCTGGTCGTAGGGGTTCGTGGCGCCGATAGAGCCTGTGAAGGCGTTAAGCGCCACAGTCTTACTACCGTCGCCCACTGCCAGTTGCTGCTGTTCCAGGGTGTCGGTCACGGTACCGCCCCAGCCCGGCGGCCAGCAGATCACGCACGGACCGGAGAAGTCTTTCTGATGACCCCACTCACCCTCATGGTTCTGCAAGTAGGTCAACCAGTCGGGCTTGCGGGTCGGAAGGATGAACTTGGCGCCGTAGCTGAGCAGCGCGCTCGGGCACCGCCACACGTCACGGTTCTCAATGTAAGGCTCGAGAACCACCTGCGCCCGCAAGAACGGGTTCGCATGAGCCGTGTGGTTACAGACCCTGGGCGCGTCCACCGCTTTCCCGGCTCGGCCACCCGGTGCGGGTCGGAAGTACTCGACCGCTTCCACTCCGTGCTCCATTGTCCACAACGTGTCGTTGTTGTCCGCCAGGTACATCTGCACGGCCAGGGCGAGGTTCTTCACGTTAGTCAGACACACCGCCTTGCGCGCAGACTCTCGAGCGCGGGCGAACACTGGGAAGATCATCGCAGCTAGGATACCAATGATCGCGATGACCACCAACAGCTCGATCAGGGTGAATCCCCTGCGTCGCTTCATTCTACACAACCTCCAAAGTAAGTCTCTGTGCAATTGCTCCACTAGCGCCGCGAACCGCCAACTGCGAACCTGTTCACCTCCCTTCCTTAGTGCGGCCGGCTCGCATTGCCTCTAGGGCCCCGGCCGACCTCTACGGGTCCGTCCGGGGCGTAAAGCCTACCCTGTTAAACGACGAAGAGGCGCCCGCAAACGCGGCGACGCCTCTTCTGGAATTGATCTGA
>CAZWRO010000007.1:16024-18101 GCA_964635365.1 uncultured bacterium
CTCTCCGGCGTCGGGCGGGGGGGGTCCGGCGGGGTGCTCAGCGGCGGGGTGCTCTATCGAGGGCGACTACGCGGCGTGCGATCTCGGCCAGCTTCTGGTTGTGGTGGCTGCTGCTGCGCTTCATTAGACGATAGGCTTCCTGCTCGCCAACGCCCATGTCCCGCATCAGAATGCCCTTCGCGCGTTCAATTAACTTGCGCGCGTCGAGGGCCTCCCGGAGATCGCCGACTTCGTCCTTCAGGAGGCAGACGTCCGAGAACCGCGCCCGCGCGGTAGAGATCGCGGCCGCGAGACGCTCCCGGGTGACCGGCTTTAGAAGATAGCTGAAGACACCCGCCTCCGCGGCCTGTTCCATCAGATTCTCGTCGGTGTGCGCGGTTATGATGACGATCGGCAGCACCTGCCTCTCGCTGATCGCCCGCGCGGCCTGGATGCCGTCCATCACCGGCATGCCGATGTCGAGCAGAAGCAGGTCCGGCCGCGTCGATTCCGCCAGCTCCACGGCCTCCCGGCCGTCACAGGCCTGCGCGACGACCTCGTGACCCAGAGACTCCGACATCTCAACGAGCACGCGGCGCACTTCGAGTTGGTCATCGGCTATCAGCAAACGGAGGCTGCCCACAGATCCCCCTCCCGTGATGAGTATGCGTGAAGCACGCTAGCCGATGGATTATTCCACAAACCAGCCCGGAAGGAACTAGCCCTCCGCCCGAGCCGCCTCCCTTCGTCGCCGACGCAACAAGCCTTCTTTCCTGCCATCTCACAACTGGTTCCGGTTTGTGGAATGATACCGGCGACAGCACAATCTACCAGCTCGCAGAGACCGTCACGAAATGCGATCCTGCGGGACATTTTCCGACAACCGAGAGCCATCCCCTCTAATGTGTCGGCGGGTGGCTTTTCTCTTGCCCCATGAGGGAGCAAACTTGATGAGGACGACGCCGAGAGGCAAAGGTAGACCGGGACTCAGCAAAGGAATCGGCATGCTGGCCCGCATCGAGCGTGCAGAGCGCCGCCTATGGCGATTGGCTCTGCTCCTCTTCATGCTCTTCACCCTCGGCCTGCTGCTCCTCGACGCGACGACCGTGGCGACCGAGCGTAGCCTAGGCGGAATCACAGACCGCTTCCGCGGGATCATAGACGGCTACGGCACCAGCGCCGCACTCCTGGTTGTCGTTCTCCTTATCTGCGCCTACTTCAAAGAGAAGCTGGTGGCCGTGCGGAGGGAGAACCGAGATCTCGTGAGCGCGATTGACTCCACGGCCAAGCTACTGTCACTGAGAAATCAACAACTCGACGCCTGGAACCAGCTCAGCCACAACCTCATCACCAACTTCAATCTGCCCCGGCTGCTAGACCTGGTTGTCACGACGGCGACCGACGTCACAGAGTGCGACTGCGGCATAGTGATGCTGGTCGAAGAGGATCGCCACCACCTGCGCGTGGCGGCGATTCAAGCCCGCGGACTCCAGGTCGAACTTGCCCGGCGAGTGGCGGAGATAGTGATAGGAACGGGACGCGAGCTATACCTGCGGCCCGGGGAGCTTCCGGAGGAGCTCAACCGGCCGGACCTCCCCTGGGAGGATCTGGTATCGCTCGCCGCCGCGCCGCTCACCTACGGCAAAGACGTCGTGGGCGCCATCCTCGTCGGCCGAGTGCAACCGCGCGAGGCCTTCGGCGAGGAAGTCATCGACAGCCTCAGCTCCTTCGCCAGCCAGGCGTCAATCGCGCTGGAGAAGGCCAAGCTCTATGCCGAAAGTCAGAAGCAACTGGATCGCCTCGGCAATCTGCTCGACGGTCTGCGATCCACCCAGGCCCAACTCATTGAGTCCGAGAAGCTGGCCGGCCTCGGGCTCCTGGCCGACAGAGTGGCGCGAGGAATCAGCTACCCGGTGACGGCGATCACCGCCCGCAGCGACCTCCTGTTGGAGCGCGAGGAATGGGCTCCGGATCTGGTGCGCCGAGATGTCACCGCGATTCGTCACCAGGCGGCGCGCATCTCCGAGACCCTCAAGGGGCTGCTGACACTCCACGGTCGAACAGAAGACCGGCACCCGGAACCCACCGACGTCAACGA
>CAZWRO010000007.1:18201-27905 GCA_964635365.1 uncultured bacterium
CAGGCCTCTGACTCGGGTTCTGTCGAGGTGCGCCTGGAGCAGACCGGCAGCACAGTCGCAGCAGACCTCGGCGAAGGGGGCCTCGCCGCGGCCTTGCTCGGGTCCGATGGAGATGAGAGCAAGCACGTACTGGCCGTCGCCTACCGCAGCGTTCGCGCGCTCGGCGGAGAGATGGAAGCCACCGCGAAGCCGGGGGATAAGACCGAGTTGAGAATTCAACTTCCGGTGTCTGCACCCGTGCGCGTTTCCGGCCGGCAAAGCCGCGGCGAACAGCCTACAGCCGCGAGGCAGGGATGACCGCATCAGTCGTGTTCGGGAGGTAGAGTCGAAACTAAGCTGCTAGGCTGGGCGCCAAGACCTGCACCCAGCACCAATCGGGGTCATGAAGGGCCTCCTTGAAGAGGTCCTTTTCTGTTGGCCTGGTGGTCGGGCGCTCGCGGCCCTCACGGGCGCCCCCCACCGGGCCATCAATCCGGCCCTGCGCCGACGCCCTAGCCGCTCAGTGCGCGCGCGAGGAACTCCCGGCTGCGTGCGAGCAGCGGCGCGGGATCGCCGCCACCCTCGCGCTCCACCGAATACACGCCCGAGTACCCGGCGCCCCTCAGAGCGCTCACGATCTCCGCCAGCGGCACCTTGCCCTCGCCCAGCGCGCACGAGCCACTGTCGTCGACATCTTTCAGGTGTGTGTGGACAGTAACGCTGTGAAGCGCCTTAATCGCGGCCAGAGCGTCCATCCCGTCGTCGAAGAACATGCCCGTGTCGGGGCAGGCCCCGATGCGCCCGGGATACTGCTGGGCAAGGGCCAGCACATCTTCGGGCAGCGAAACCGTATGCTCCCGGCCATGGTTCTCGATGCCATAGGCCAGGCCATACTTGTCGCCCGCCTCGGCCAGCTTGGCGGCGAGCGCCTCGGTCTGCTGGTTCGAGAGAGACCCCGTGCACAGGGGCGCTCCCAGCTTCCGCGCATAGGCGTACAAACCCTCGACGTCGCTTTCCGGCGTAATGCCCCCCACGCAGTACGCGGCCAGGGAGACCTCGTGCCGGTCGAGGCTTTCCCGCACGGCGGCCACCTGCTCCTCCGTCCACTCCTCGAATCCGGCGGTCGCCCGCCACAGCTCGACATAGTCGAATCCGAGAGCTTTGATGCGACGCAGCAGATCGTCCAGCTTCTCCGGGCTCCAGCTCTCGCGGAATCTCCCCTCGGCAATCCCCCACGGGGTGCTCCCGTCGTAGCCGCTCAGCTCGTACACGTAACACGCCGTTATCAATCCCAGCTTCATGCCCGCATCTCCAATCTCCGCGAAGTCGCCGTGGGGCTTCGGTGGGACCTGCTCACTGCCCTGCACCTACTCTTCGCGCCGAGCTCGATCGTTCGGCCAGCGGAAAGAGAATGCGGAACTGCCTCGCCTCGGCAAGCCCACTGTGGGCCCAGCCGGGCAGTGGAACCGTGGGGTCGGGATCGAGACGAAGGGCCGGCAGCGGCTGCCATCCGTTCCCGAAGTCGGCCTCCACCAAGAACCTCGCGAGCAGACGCGGCTCCCAATCCGGCGCGTATAAGTCGTCGGGCAGGTACTCGGGGCGGAGATGCTGATAGAACAACGGCCTCAGACCGCCCCACAACGGCGACTCCTCCCCTCTCGGGCCCACTATCATCCACTGCGTCATGCGCCAAGCGATCCCCATCTCAGGGCTGAGCGCGTGCCCCATCGGGAGAATCTGAAAGGCCCCCAGCTCGCCCAGCGGAGAGGTCGATACACCCACCACACCCGCGTGGTTCGCGCGGATGCGACCGATTCCCGCATACCGCGACCCGGCAAAACGCCCGACGCCGTGAGCCGGTCGGATCACCCAGCCCACTGCCTCCCGCGATCCGTCGGCGTAGGCCAAGACCACCTCTCCTCCCTCCCAGTTCTCGAAGACGGCGGCAACCGGGTAGCGCTCGGGCCGCTCCACCAAGATGACCAGGCTGTCTCCTTGCCGCGGGACATAGTCCAACGGCAGCCCGTCGAGCGCACCGCACGCCCCTTCGAGCAGGACTCGATTCCCCACCAACGGGGCCTCGCCGCCGCCGAACACGGCCTCGCCCGCCGGTATGTCGGTGTAGATGGAGGAGTCCGGGCTGAGGAATGACTGGTAGTCGCTCGGCGGGGCGAGGAAATCCCGCGGCAGAAGCGAGAACACCACCCCGCGGTCTTCCGCCCCATCATAGCCCGCCGAGATGTGAATCGCGTTCACGGCCGTGGCCGCCACCCGGCCCGCCGCCACCCACTTGCTCGCCGTGTATCCCCGTCGGTTGACACGCGCCGTGTATCGCACGACCTCCCCGAGTAGCTGCCAGGTATCGCCGCCGTCTCGGCTGACCGACACCGCGCCTCCCGCGTCGTTGACCACACGCAGGCGAAACAGCTCGCGAGTCGCCGGAACGCAGACCGGGGAGGAGGCCGACGAGGCGAGCGCCGGCCCCATGAGGGCCGCCGTGCAGACCAGCAGAAAGACCATCGCGCGCTTGCCGTTCATAGGGTCGCGGCTGTCGCCTCGGCGATAGAAGCCCGGCGGCGCGATTGTAGCAGAAGCGCGGTGACTTCGCTACCGGATCAGGGCCCTGGCACGCGGTCCACCACCACGCGGCCGTTCAGACGCAGCACGGCCCCGCTGCGGCCCCCGCCGTGAGGGTGGTTGGGGCAAGCGGCGACCACCGTGTCGGCGGCGGCCCCATCATCGGGACGGTGATAGTCGAAGGGCTGTTGTGCGTGGGCGCACTCCAACACGGTCTCGTCCTCCAGATAGCCGAGAGCATACAACGTCTCCAGGTCCTCTGGAGGCGCCTCCCAGTCCTGCATGTAGAGGCGAAGCGCCATCCCCACCTCGGCCAAGCGCGAGCGACAGAGCATCAGGCGCGCGTACTCGTTCGCGGCCGTCAGCCCCGGCTGGATCATGGCGGCGAGAATACCGATGACGGCGATAACCACCAGCAACTCAATGAGAGTGAATGCGCGTCGCCTCATGGTTCACCCCTTCCTTCTACTTCGTCCGCGAAGCTGCGCCACTCGGCCGCCGGCCACCAGTGCACCGAGCCGTCCACGGTCAACACGTTGGCCCCGCCCTCGTGGCGAGGCTGATCGTCGGCGAGCACGGGCTCGTTGGGTGCATCCTCGTTGGAGAGCCCGGGACGATAGATGAAATCGATCGGCACGGGCTCGTCGGGTGGACCCTGGTTGGAGAGCCGAAGCCGATACACGGTATCGATCCGAAAAGCCGTCGGCGAGCCATTGCGATGGCTCGCTGACGGACAGCGGAAGACGTCCCGATTCTCGACATAGATCTCCAACGCATTCAGGCCCGGCTCCTCAGGCGGGAAGAAGCCGTCGTAGTCCTGCGCGTACAGGTGCAGAGCGATCCCCAGATTCCGGACGTTGTTCAGACACAAGGTTCGCTTTGACAGTGACCGTCCACGGGCGTAGACACTCACCACCACTGCGCTGGCGACAGCGATCAGCAGCAGCACCATGCTCAGTTCAGCCAGTGTGAAGCCGCGCCGCCTCACCGCTCCGATCTCCTTGCCCCGCCACGGGTCTCCCACGTCGCGTATGTCGGTCGCCCGTTCACCATCTCCCCCCTCGCGCGGACAGACCACTCGAAAGGCCCACCGCTCCCCCCTTCGTCGATTCCGACTGTCTCCATCGTGAAGGCCGACGACCGGCCGCGAAAGCTAGCCTCGTACCGCGCCCTACCGATCTGATCTCTGAAGGAGCCGGAGGTGCGCCCGGCTCGGATCGCGGCCAAACACGCGGCAGCGCCGGATTCGGCGGCCGCTCTGGCCGTCGCCTCCTGACGCTGGCGAGCAGCCGCCTTCAAATGCACCGCGCTCAACGACGCCGCCGCCGTCAGCACAGAGATCATCAGCAGCCCGAAGATGAGCGCAAGCAGCGCGGCCGCTCCCAGTTGTCTCTGCCTTCTCACGCTCCTCACCTCTCGCCGGCCGCACGCGCCCAGAAGGCGGTCTCGCACACCAGCTCGGGGGCCTGTTTCGATCGCGCCGCGCACAGGCGGATCTCGACCAGGTTCCCTCGCTCCAGGGCGAAGCTTCCGCGCACCCCGGGCCACTCGACCTGCGGCCGTCTCGGCTCTTCCTTCACCAAACCGTCCGCGCGGTTGGCGTACGTGACCGTCGCGCCATTTGCCGCCGTCAGCGTTAGCTCCTCCGGCGTACAGCGCACCTGGCGCGCCGATGGAATGTCCCGCGCCAGCGACGCCAGAGCTCCCTGCGTCTGCGCCACCGCTTGCGCCGAGACGGCCTCCGCGCGCAGCACCTCGAAGCTGCGCCAGACCAAGTGCATCACGCCCACGCTGAGCAAGGAGAGGAGCCCGAGGCCAACTACCAGGTCCAGTAGCAGTGCACCCCGTGCGCGTTTCACTGCTCCTCCCCTCCGCTCAACGCGTAAACCATCCCACTGAGGCTCGCCCGTCCAGGCGGCTTCCCAATCCCGCGCCAGCTCACCACGAGGTCGACCTGCCGCACCCCGGACCCAGCCTGCGGGGTCACCACCACGGCGGCCTCCGCGTCGGGCAGCAGCCTCCGCGCGCGCGCCGCCAGATCCTCCTCCAGCCGCTCCCATGGAATGGCGCCGGCCCGTGCTCGCTCCATCTCCCCCTCCAGCAGCGCGCTGGCCACCAGCGACTGGCGCGAGGACGCCGTCACCTGAACCGCCCGGCCGATACCCGAGACAGCTCCCGCCGACACCAATGCCACCATCGAGAACCCCACCAGCACGCCGCACACCGTCATCCCCTTCTCCCTCCGCAGAGGCCATCGGCGCGCCACGATCACCCCGCGCATCGCCGGCACCGGCGGCGCCAAGCGCCGCGGGAGCGGCGGACGCAGCAGCCGCCACCGCGGCCACACCCGAATCAACAGCAGGTCGAGACCCATCACGCTGAGGATGATCGGATATATTGACACCGTCCCCAAGCGAAGCGCCGGCCACAGCACCAGCGATATCGCAGACAGGCCTAGCACCGCCACGCCAAACCGCCTTGTACGCACCCAGTTCAACAGCGCCAACACGAAGAGCAAATACACTCCCGCCGCGATCGCCACCACAACCGCCGCCCGCACCACAGCAGGTGCCGCGGGTTCTCTTCCGGCAGTCGTCACTGGTGGGCTCGCGCGGGTGCCGCTCGGCGGGGGTGGCGGCATGCCCTCTCCCCGGCCGCCGCGCATTCGCGGTTCCGAGCGATCCCTCGCGCCCGCGGCGCCTCCGAGTCTGCCGGCAGTGGGCAACCGGCCACCGCGCCTCACGCCAGGCGACCTATCTCGCTCCTCCCCGGGGGCACGCCCTCCTCGCGCCGACGTTCCCGGTTGCTGCGGCGCGCCGACGACCTCCGTCTCGGGCGATTCCGATTGCGCCGCTCCGGGGCCGACGAATACGAGCAGTCCGACTGTCGCCATCAGCAGAACGTAACGCAAGACTAGTCCTCCCTGTTGATGACTCGCGCGATCTCTTCGAGCGTCGTCACGCCTTCCGCCGCCTGCCGCAGGCCGGCCTCCCGGAGTGACCCCGGGAACAGCCTCGCGGCCCGTCGCTCGAACTCCTGGGCGGGTGGACGCGCCATCACCAGGTCGCGCATTGCGTCGCTCATGGGGAGCAAGTGGAAGACCCCTGTCCGCCCGAGGTATCCGGTGCCCCGGCAGGAGGCGCAGCCCTTTCCCTCCACGAACTTCGCCCCTTCCGGCGGCTCGCTCAGCCCCACCTGGGCCAGCACTTCGGGCGATGGTGGTACCGCTTGCGCGCAGCTCGGGCAGACCGTGCGCACCAAGCGTTGCGCCATCACGCACGTGATCGACGAGGCCACCAGGAAGGGCTCCAGCTCCATGTCGATCAAGCGCGCGAACACTCCCGCCGCCGACCCTGCGTGCGCCGTGCTCAGCACCAGGTGTCCGGTCAGGCCGGCCCGGATGGCGATCTCCGCCGTCTCCGCATCCCGCACCTCGCCCAGCATTATCACTTCTGGATCCTGCCGCAGCACCGTCCGCAAGCCCGCGGCGAAGGTGAGCCCCGCGGCCGCATTCACCTGTGTCTGGCTGACCACTCCGAGGTCGTACTCCACCGGGTCCTCCACCGTGAGGATGGAAGAAAGCCCCCGCCTCCGCTCGTGGATATGCTGAAGCGCCGCGTAGAGCGTGGTGGTTTTGCCCGAGTTCGCCGGCCCCGTGAGCAGGATCGTGCCCTGCGGCCGAGCCAGCAAAGACGCAAACTGCTCCTCCACCTCGGCACTCATCCCGAGCTGATCCAGCGGGCGCAGCGCGGTCTTCGAATCGAAGATGCGCACCACCGCCTTCTCCCCGTGCAGCGTCGGCAGCACCGAAACTCGCAGGTCCACCGATCTATCCTGGACATCGATCACCACCCTGCCCTCCTGCGGAATGTCTCGTCGGAAGAGGGTCAGGTTGGCGAGCAGCTTCATCCGAGCAAGCAGAGAATCGGTTAGCTCCGCGTCGAGCGAGGCGACGTCCTCCAACATGCCGTCGATGCGATAGCGCACGCGCAGCCTATGATGGAAAGGCTCGAAATGCACGTCGCTGGCGCAATGGAACACCCCCTGCACAATCAGGAAGTCCACCACCGCCGGCACGGCCCCGTCGCCGGAGGCGACCAGCTTCTCGGTCGCCTGCTGGATCTCCGCCGTCGGCACCGCCTCCTGCATCACTGGATCCGCGCGCCGCGCACGGACCTCCAGCTCATCCGTGATGAGCGTCGCCGCCCAGCCGGCCTGCTCGGCGATCAGGTCGGTCACGGTCACGTCGGCCCCACCGTTGCGGCGGCTGATGCGCAGGCGGCGCCTCCGCCCGATGACCTCCGCCTCGGCCGCGGCGATCTCCTCCCACCCCAGCAGCTCGGATCTCCCTCCAAAGCGCGGGAAGAGCTGCCGCTGCACCACGCCCACGCCCTCCGCTGCAATATGCACCTCCACGTGGCGCCTTCGCAGCCAGCGCGTGCGAGAAATGATCTCTTCCATAACTACCTCCGGTGAGTGGATATCGTCCTAGTAGCCCCCGGGCGACATCAGCGACGTGATCGCACGCATCAGCGGAGCAAACACGCCGCCGAAGATGAACGCCACGCCGATCCCCAGTAGGATCACGAAGAACGGCTCTATCACCGCGCCGAACAGCGCCGCCAAGTGCCGCGCATGTCCGGCGTAGAAGTCGCCGGTGGACTTCAGCGCCTCCGGCAGCGTGCCGCCGGCCTCCGCGGCCGCCGCCCTCGCGATGAGCGCTTTCGGGAACACTTCCGCCTCCTCCATCGAGGCCGCGAAGCCTCTTCCTCGGGAGAGGCCCGCCGCGGTTCGCCTTGCGCCCCGCGCGATCTCCGGGCTCCCGCATCCCTCCCCGGCCAGCGCGAGGGCATCGAAGCTCGGCACGCGATGGCGCAGCAACAGCCCCAGCGCGCTGGCGAAACGCGCCAGCCCGGCGTGATAGGCCACCTGCCCAAGGAACGGCACGCGCAGCTTAAGCGCGTCCAGCATCACGAACCCGGTTCGACTGCGAGACGCCGCCGCCCACACCCAGCCCGCGATCAACGCCGCGGCCGCCAAGATGATGATGATGGGGAAAGTGACGCTCGACACCCTCAGCAGCGCGCGGGTGATCCACGGCATGCTCTGGCCGATGCCCAGGTCCTTGTAGATCGCGGCATATTGCGGCAGCACCAGGACGAGAAAGGTCGCCGCCACAACCACCAACGTCAGGCCGACGATCGCGGGGTAGATCAACGCCGCGACGAGCCGCCGCGCGATATCCCCGCTCTGCTCCAGATGGTCGGCGATCTCGTTGAGCAGAGTCGGAAGCTGCCCGCTCTTCTCCCCCGCGCGCACCAAGGCCACTTGTGCCGGCGAAAACGTCAGCGGGAACTTCTCCAAGGCTTCCGAGAGCGGCCGGCCGCGCGCGAGCGACCGGGCGACTTCGTCGAGCACGTGGTGAAGATGCTGGTTCGGGCTGTCCCGCCGGAGAACGTCCACCCCTTCGCCCAGCGACACGCCCGTCTCGATCATCGCTCCCAGATGGCGGAACAGCAGCGCGAGCTCGTGCTCAGTGATGCGAGGCCTGTGCGCCAGGAGGCCGGGGTGCATCTCCCGGATACGCAGCACCCGCGCCTCCTCCCCCTTCACTTCGACCATGGCGGCCGGCAGGTTGGGCGCCTCCACCTGCCCCCTCCGGACTGCGCCCGACGCCTCTCGCGCCACATACGCGTAAGTCCGCATATATTCCTCCGCGCTGCCGAACTGCAATCATTAGACGCGCAGCAGTCTCGTTTGGTTCGCGAGGCCTGAGATTGCCCCTCCGAAGGCGCTCAGCGGCTCTCTGGGAGAAGGGAGAGGACAATCTCTACGTTTCGCCGCGCGCTTGAGCGCAGGCGCTCACCGCTGTCCGCCAGACGCCGGCCGATCTCTTCTCGCGAATCCCAGGTCGCGTGGATGGCCCGGCCTAGCGCCTCCTCGTCGAGCGCCCCCGCCGAGCCGGCGGCGGACAAACCAAGCTCACCCATCAGCGCCTCCACCTTCGGATCATAGGAGATGGCAACCGGCGGCACCGCGCAGATCGCGGCGAAGATCAGCGCGTGGAGCCTCATGCCAATCACCAGCTCGCACCCCCCGACCAGGGCCAGCATCTCACGCGCCGACAGTCCCGCCCGCACCACCGCGGCCGCCATCGGCAGCGCGGCCGCAACCTCTTCGGCTAGCTCGCCGTCGGCCCCAGGCTGCATCGGCAACAGCACCGGGTGCAGCCCAAGCCGCTCGCAGGCCTCGGCAATCGGTCCCGCCAGCGAAGCCGCCAGCCCGGCCTTAGGCTCTCCCGGCGGCCGCCGCAGCGCAATCGCCACGGCCGGTTTTGCCTCCTCGCTCAGGCCGGCCTTCGCCCAGGCGCGGGTCGTGGCTTCGGCCTTCGGTCGCGGCAAGAGAAAGGCGAGATCGGCCGTCACCTCCACCGGCCGCCTGACGCCCAGCTCGCGCAGTGCCTCCTGCGAGGCCTGGTCGCGCACCGCGATGGCCTCCACGCGCGACAGGCCGTCGCGGACAAGCCTTCGCACGAAGCCGCGATGCAGCGGGCCGATTCCCTGCCCAACGCAGGCGATCCGGACTCCCGCCGCGCGCGCGAGACGCATCACTGTCAGGTAGTACAGCGGAGAGCGCCAGCTCGTGGCATCTTGCAGCAGCCCCCCGCCACCGCTCACGAGCAGGTCGCTTTCCCTCCCCCGGAGAAAAGCCGACCCCAACCCGCGGCTCACCGCCCGCACCCCGTGCTCCCGCTCCGTGGCGTCGGGGTTTCCCGACAGCACGGTCAGCTCAGTCTCCGGCGCCCGCTCGCGCAGGCCCTCCGTCAATCCGGCGAGGATCGCCTCATCCCCCGCGTTGCCGAGCCCGTAATACCCTGACACCAACAGCCGGGGCGGTCGGGTCATGGCTCGATCGGCCGAGGCCTGCGGTCGAACAACAGGCCCCACGCGATCACCACCGCACCCCCGACCAGCGCGCCGATCCACAAACCGTGCGCGCTCCTCAGCAGCGTTACCAGCAGCGGCGTGTGAAGATGGCAGAAGGTATTGAGCAAGGACACCTGGCCCACTCCCGCAAGCAGCGCCACAAACGGTAGCCACGTGCGCCGATTCCGCACGGCCAGGACGATCGCCATCATCAGCGCAGGA
>CAZWRO010000008.1:0-3185 GCA_964635365.1 uncultured bacterium
GCCCAGGAGAAGGCCTGCCGGGCCGTGGGCCTCGAGTACGAGCTGCAGCAGCTCCCGGCCGACACCACGCAGGCCGACCTGGAAGCCGCCATCGCCAAGCTCAACTCGGAGGCCGGCGTGCACGGCCTGCTGCTTCTCATGCCGGTGCCGAAGGGGCTGAACGGGCCGACCGCGCAGGCGATGATCGACCCGCGCAAAGACGTGGACGGAGTCAGCCCGGCCAACCTGGGGCGACTGGTGCTGGGACAGCCGCGGCTCGCCCCGTGCACCGCGATGAGCGTGATCGAGTTGCTTCGCGCCTCCGGCGTCGATGCCTATGGGAAAGAAGCGGTGGTGATCGGCAGCAGCGAGATCGTGGGCAAGCCCGTGGCCCTGCTGCTGGTCGACAAGTACATTACGGCCGACGCCGACGGGAAGACGGACAAGCTGGCGGGCGCGACCGTCACCGTGTGCCACATCGGCACCAGCGAGCGAGGCGATCTCGCCGCCCACACCCGACGGGCCGACATCCTGGTCACCGCGGTGGGCGTGAAGCCCGGCCTGATCTCCGGCGACATGGTGAAGCCCGGGGCGATCGTCATCGACGTCGCCACCATCCGCGTGAAAGATGAAGAGAGCGGCAAGACCAAGACCTACGGCGACGTGGACTTCGAGGCCGCGCAGGAGAAGGTGGCGGCCATCACTCCGGTGCCGGGAGGAGTCGGTGTGGTGACCACCGCGCTGCTGCTGAGGAACACGGTCGAGGCCGCGAAGTGGCAGACGGAAGGGTAGCTCCCTCCACTCGCCGTGGACGGACTTGCGAGGAGCCAGTAGATGGGAAGCAGTAAGAGCGTGATAGAGCATCCGGCGATCTGGTTTCAGGCCTCGGCCTGCTCGGGCTGCGTGGTGTCCGTGCTCAACGGAGTCGCGCCCACGATGCGGGATCTAATTGTGGATCAGCTCGCGCCGGGGCACCACGTGAACCTTCGTTTCCAGCCCACGGTGATGGCGAGCGCGGGCGAGGCCGCCCTCGACATCCTCGCCGCCACCGAAGAGGCGAAAGAAGGATACCTCCTCGTGGTCGACGGCGCCCTGCCGACGGCGGCCGGAGGGCTGTTCGGGCGCGTCGGAAAGAAGGGCGGCCATTCCACCATGCACGCGCGGGCGCTGGAGCTCGCCAGCAAGTCCGCGGCCGTCGTCGCCCTTGGAACCTGCGCCGCCTATGGCGGAATGCACGCCGCGGCGCCCAATCCGGCCGGCTGCGTCGGCGTTTCTGAGGCCCTGGCGGAAGCGGGTATCGAGAAGCCGGTGATCAATGTGCCGGGATGCCCGCCGCATCCGGATTGGTTCACCGGGACGGTGGCCCAGCTGCTGCTCTTCGGGATGCCCGGCCCCGGCGAGATCGACGCGGTGGGTCGATACAAGCGATTCTACGGGAGCCTGTTGCACGATCTGTGCCCGCGCCGCGGCGACTTCGAGGCCCACAAGTTCGCCTCCACCATCGGCGAGCCGGGATGTCTCTACGAGCTGGGATGCAAAGGTCCCTGGACGCACGCGGACTGCCCCGAGCGGGAGTTCAACGGCGGCACCAACTGGTGCGTGAGGGCCGGCTCGCCCTGCCACGGATGCGTGGAGCCGTTCTTCCCCGATGTTTCCAGCCCGATCTATCAGAAGATTGGGCTCTCCTCGCTGCCGCGCCTCGTGCGTGATGAAAAGGCCGGCGAGCTGACGGCGGTCGCTCGCCCCAGGCCTGCGGAGGAAGGGTAGCCGATGTCCGCAAAGCAAACGATTTCGGTAGATCCCATCACTCGCATCGAGGGCCATCTCAAAGTCGAGGTGGTCACCGACGACGGGGTGGTGAAAGAGGCGCGGTGCTCGGGCCAGCTGTTCCGTGGCTTCGAGCTGATGCTGCTGGACCGCGACCCGCGCGACGCCGCGCTGCTGTCCCAGCGGGTGTGCGGGGTGTGCCCGGTGGCCCACGCCTCGGCCTCGGCCCTCTGCCTCGACGCCGCCTTCGGCGTGGACGACAAGGTTCCCCACAACGGCCGGGTGATGCGCAACCTGATCCTCGGCGCGAACTTCCTGCAGTCACACATTCTGCACTTCTACCACCTCGCGGCCCTGGATTACGTGGACGTGGCCGCGGCCGCCGACTACCAGGGGCCGGACGACGCGCTGTCGAGCATGCGCGACTTCATCGCGCGAGGCGAGCTGGCTCCCTTCATGCCGCGCTACGAAGGCGACTACCGGCTGTCCAAGGAGGTCAACCAGCAGGCCGCCTCCCACTACGTGAGAGCGCTGGAGGTGCGGCGCGTGACGCACGAGCTGTGCGCCATCTTCGGCGGAAAGATGCCCCATCAGGTCGGGATCGTCGTCGGAGGCTGCACGGAGACGCCGACGGCCGACAAGATCGCCGCCTTTCTGTCGAAGGTGGAGGTGGCCAGGCGATTCATCGACGACATCTATATCCCCGACGTGCTGGCCGTTGCGGGGGCCTACGAAGACTACTTCGAGATCGGGGCCGGCGTTCAGCGGTGGATGTCCTACGGCGGCCTGGCCCTGGAGAGCGAAGAGAAGGACCTGCTCAAGCGGAAGCAGTTCTTCCCGCCCGGCCGCGTCGACGGGACCCTCAGGCTGAGCGACGTGGACGTGGGCAAGATCGCCGAATACGTGCGGCATTCCTGGTACGAGGACGCCACCTCCGGGCGGCCTCCCGCGGAGGCGGAGACGGTTCCCGCACCGGAGAAGGAGTCGGGCTACTCCTGGATCAAGGCCCCGCGCTACGACGGGCAGCCGTACGAAGTAGGGCCCCTGGCGCGGACGCTGGTCGCCTACGCGGCCGGAGAGGCCGCCGTTCGCCAGCAAGTGGACGCCGTCCTCGGCCAGCTCAAGGCCAGTCCCGCGGCCTTGTTCTCAGTGCTGGGCCGACACGCCGCGCGGGCCCTGGAGGCCAAGCGGGTGGCGGAGGCCATGTCCGCCTGGGCGATGGAGCTTCGCCCCGGCGAGCCGGTCTGCGAGTGGCGGGAGCCGCCGGAGTCGGGCGCCGGGATGGGTCTCACCGAGGCGCCGCGGGGCGCGCTGGGCCACTGGGCGGAGATAGAAGACCAGAAGCTCACCCGCTACCAGCTCGTGGTGCCGACCACTTGGAACGCCTCCCCGCAGGACGATGAGGGACAGCCGGGGCCCATCGAGCAGGCGCTGATCGG
>CAZWRO010000008.1:3285-6350 GCA_964635365.1 uncultured bacterium
CCCCCGGCACCATCAGCCGGGTGTCTCTGCGAGAGGTGGCGGACCGGACCGCGCCCGCCCTTTCCGTCCACGAGCAGGGGCTGCTGGACGCCCTATCTTTGCTCGAGCAAGGCGGCCTGCGTATTGGTGAGATCATAGTTTACGGAGTGGAGCCGGGAGAGACCGGTTGGGGCACCGAGCTGTCGCCGCCCGTGGTCGAGAGCCTGCCCTGGCTGGCGGCGATGCTCGAGGATGAGCTAAGCTTGTCGCGCTTTCAGGAGAGTCTGCTATGATCGCATCAGAGCTGAAGCCGATAGAGGAAATCCTGGGTTACCTGAGCCGTGACCAGAAGGTGTTCATCGTCGCCTGCGACGGGTGCTCCGCCGGCTGCCAGGTGTCGGACGAGCAGCACACGGCCGAGCTCGTCGAGCAGCTCAAGCAGAACGGCAAGTCCGTCACCGGATCCGCCCGCGTGGAGATGACCTGCAACCAGGGCCTGACGGCGCTGATGCTGATGCAGCAGATGGAGGCGGTCAAAGCCGCGGACGGATTGCTCGTGCTGTCGTGCGGGGTGGGAGTGCAGACGGTGGCCGCGGCGGTCGACAAGCCGGTCCATCCGGCGACCAATTCGATCTACCTCGGTGGATTCGCCGGACTCTGGCGGTCCGACCCCCGCTGCGCCGAGTGCGGCAACTGCATGCTGGACTACACCGGCGGGATTTGCCCCTACACCGCCTGCTCCAAGTCCCTGCTCCACGGAAGTTGCGGGGGCCCGAAGGACGGGAAGTGCGAGGTGGACGAGAGCATCGAGTGCGGTTGGGTGCGCATCTACGAGCGGCTGTCCGCGCTGGGCCTCGCCGACCGCTTGAAGGAAATGCCGCCGCTGCGGGACTTCCGCGCCATGCTGCCCGTGGGGGCCCGGCGCCGCAGCAGCCTGTGGGCGCTGGAGGCGGTCGAGACCGAAGTCGTCGAAGAGGAAGCCTGAGCATTCCGAGCTCGCGATATTGAAGCGTTTCTTGCCTTGGCGTCATAACGGTAAGGCAAGAAACGGGCCAGAAAGACGCCGTAGAGTGCTGCTGTGGACAACTACGGGATAACCATAGCGGAAGAGAGTCTGTAGGTAGGAGGCCGCAGAAGGATGAGCTTGAGAGAAGCGGTGGCATCGGGCAAGTTCGTGATCACCTGCGAGGTGGGTCCGCCCAAGGGCGTGGCCCTCGACCCGGTGCTCGAAGAGGCGGAGCTGCTGCGCGATCGCGTCGACGGGATCAATGTGACCGACCTGCAAGCGGCCTGCATGCGCGTTAGCTCGGTGGCCACTTGCGCGCTGCTGAAGCAGCGCAACGTCGAGCCGATCCTTCAGATGGTTTGCCGAGACCGGAACCGGATTGCGCTCCAGAGCGAGCTGCTCAGCGCCTACGTGCTCGGGATCAGGAACGTCCTCTGCCTCACCGGCGACCACGTCCTGCTGGGCGACCACCCGGAGGCGAAGCCCGTCTTCGATTTGGATTCGGTCTCCCTGCTGCAGGCGGCACAGGGCTTGATCGAGGGGCACGACCTGGCCGGCAACGAGTTGGAGGGCGCCCCGACCGACCTGTTCCTGGGCGCCATCGTCACCCCGGGAGCCGACCCCGTGGAGCCACAGATCTACAAGCTGCATCTAAAGGTGGAGACGGGGGCGCGCTTCATCCAGACCCAAGCCGTCTACGACGTCGGCGCCTTCGAGCAATTCATGAACCGAATATCCGACGTTGACGTGCCGATCATGGCCGGCATCGTGTTCCTCAAGTCGGCGGGCATGGCGCGCTATATGAACGCAAACGTGGCCGGCGTGACCGTGCCCGAGGCCCTCATCAAAGAGATGGCGGAGGCGGGGAAAAAGGACAAGGCGGCCAAGGACGAGGGGAAAAAAGCCGACTACAAAGTGAAGACCAGCATCGATATCGCCGCCAGACTCATTCAGGGACTCAAGCCGTTGTGCCGGGGAGTGCACCTAATGCCGCTGGGATGGGGACACCATGTGCCGGCCGTGCTGGAAGCGTCCGGTCTCTGAGGCCGGCGTCCGGGGACAAGGAGTGAAGTGCGATGTCTAAAGCTATAGCTGTTGCCGCCGCTCGAGGGTCGAACGCGATCGCGGCCGAGGCCGAGCAGAAGCTCGAAGCCGCGATACAGAAGCACGGAGAAGCCCAGGCGCTGGCGTTTCCGGAGACCGCCTTCTTCCTGCCGATGGCCCACGCACTGCTGGGCCTCGACGTGGCGACCTTGGGGCAGGCGCGAGAAGTGCTCGACGTGGCCAAGAGCATGCTTTCGGAGGAGCCCTCCGAGAAGCTGTGGCTGCCCTACCTGCCGACCCTGCTCGACGCCGGTGTCTCCACGCTGCTGGCGGAGGAGTTGGTGAAGGCGATAGCTTATCTGGAGGGAGAGGAGCCGCTCGAAGGCTGGCACGGATTCATCTCCGACACCATCCTGCGGACCCTCGGGATCCAGCTCGTGGACGGCCGGCTGCCGGGCTTCGCCGCCGTGGTGGGCGCGGCCCCGGACACCGACACCGCCGTGCACCTGATCCGAGAGCTCCAGAAGCGCAACATCCTCACCTTCCTCATCGGCAATCACAACGGCCGGACCATGCGCGATCAACTCATCGAGGCCAAGGTGCTGCCCAAGGACGCCTCCGAAGCCGAGGACGGCGACCTGAAGAAGGCCTGGTGGGGGCGCTACATCGTCCCCCTGGGCCCGGACACCGAGTCGATCATCTACGCGCTCAACTGGGCCATCCGGGGCGCGCTAACCTTCGGCGGCCACAAGAGGGGCCAGTGGAAGGAGTGCCTGGACTACACGCGGTCGCGCATCTTTGCCTTCGGGCTCGGACTCGGCGACATCGACGATCTCAAGTTCGCCAGCGGAGCCGGCGCGGTCAACATGGGATTCCCCGTGATCTGCGACACCGAGATACCGGAGATCCGCCCCACCGGAGTCTGCACTTACGAGGCGGTGGTGCGCGAGCCGGATCACCGCCGCATGGTGGAGACCTGCGTAGAAGTGCGCGGCGTAAAGGTCAGCGTATCGAAGATCGACATCCCGGTTCCGGT
>CAZWRO010000008.1:6450-25022 GCA_964635365.1 uncultured bacterium
CATCTACACCGAGGACGCGGAGATCACGAAGGTGCTCGAGGGAGCGCGCCCGGTGTGGGACGCGAGGGACGCCCGCGTCGCCGGGATGACAGACGAGAGCGTGGACATCTTCTACTCCTGCACCCTCTGCCAGTCCTACGCCCCCAACCACGTGTGCGTCATCAGCCCCGAGCGTCTCGGCCTCTGCGGTGCCTACAACTGGCTCGACGGCAAGGCCGCCTACGAGATCAATCCGGCGGGCGCCAACCAGCCGGTGGTGAAGGGCACCGTGATAGACGAGGTAAAGGGCCAGTGGGAGGGGGTCAACGAATTCGTCTATCAGACCTCGAACAAATCGGTCGAGCGGTTTAACGCCTACTCTCTCATGGAAGACCCGATGACCTCCTGCGGCTGCTTCGAGTGCATCATGGCCATCCTTCCCGAGCCGACCGGCCAGGTGCGGGGCGTGATGATCGTGAACCGCGAGTACCCGGGCATGACGCCGTGCGGCATGCCGTTCACCACCCTCGCCGGCACCGTCGGCGGCGGGCTGCAGACCCCGGGCTTCCTGGGCATCGGCCGGCTTTACATCATTAGCCGCAAGTTCATCTCGGCTGAGGGCGGACTGCCCCGCGTGTTGTGGATGCCCAAGGAGCTCAAGGAAGCCTTGGCGGATCGCATCAAGGAGCGCGCGGCGGAGATCGGCCAGCCCGACTTCTATGATAAGATAGCCGACGAAACGGTGGCGACGACCGTCGAAGAGTTGGTGCCGTGGCTGGAGGAGCGAGACCATCCGGCGCTGAAGATGGACCCGCTGCTCTAGACTGGATTACCAGCTCACAACGCAAACGGAGGTAGATCCGTGGGTCTCACTGGCCTCGACATCTTCAAGCAACTGCCGAAGACCAACTGCGGCGACTGTGGGGTGCCGACCTGCCTCGCCTTCGCCATGAAGCTGGCGCAGAAGCAGGCCTCGCTGGACCAATGTCCGCATGTCTCGGAGGAGGGAAAGGCGGCCCTGGAGGGGGCCTCCGCGCCTCCCATCAAGCTCATCACCATCGGAGCCGGAGAGCGCAAGCTCGAGATCGGCAACGAGACCGTTCTCTTCCGCCACGAGGAGACTTTCTACCACCCCACCGGCCTCGCCCCGCTGGTCGAGGCCTCGCTGCCGGAAGAAGAGCTGGCCTCGCGCCTGGCGGAGCTGGGAGAGATCAGCTTCGAGCGCGTCGGCCAGACGCTGCGGTTGGACGCGGTGGCCTTGCGGGGAGAGGGCGAGGCCTTCGTGAAAACGGCCAAGCTCGCCGCCGAGAAGTCCCCCCTCCCGTTGATTCTCATGAACGAAGACCCCGCCGTGATGGGGTCGGCGCTGGAAGCCTGCGCCGACAAGAAGCCCCTCATCTACGCCGCCACCAGCGAGAACGTCGAAGCGATGGCGGCCTTGGCCAAGCAGCACGGCTGCCCGCTGGCCGTTCGGGGCGACGGGCTCGAGTCTCTGGCCGAACTGTCGGAGAAGGCCCAGGCCGCCGGGGCCGCCGACCTCGTCTTGGACTCCGGCGCCCGGACCTCCGGCGCCGTGCTGGCAAACGAAACGGCGATCCGCAGGGCCGCGCTGCGCAAGCGCTTCCGGCCCTTCGGGTTCCCGACCATCACCGTCACCAAGGCCGATGATCCCGCGGAGGAAGTCCTCCAGGGCTGCGCCTATCTCTCGAAGTACGCCGGCCTCCTGGTGCTCACCGGCGCCGAATCCTGGCAGCTGCTCCCCCTGGTCACCTGCCGGCAGAACATCTATACCGATCCTCAGAAGCCGATCCAGATTGAAGAGGGCATCTACCAGATCGGCAACCCGGACGACACCTCGCCGGTCATCGTGACCACCAACTTCTCACTGACCTACTTCACGGTGGAAGGCGACGTAGAGGCGAGTCGGGTGCCGGCCTGGGCGGTGGTGGTGGACACCGAAGGAACCTCCGTCCTGACCGCCTGGGCGGCGGAGAAGTTCACCGCGGAGATCATAGCCGACAAGGTGCGCACCTTCGACATCGGAAGTAAAGTGAAGCACCGGAAGTTGATCCTTCCGGGTCACGTCGCGGTGTTGAGCGGAAAGCTGGAGGATGAGCTGAAGCAGGAGTGGCAGGTGATTGTGGGGCCGCGTGAATCTTCAGGCATTCCGACCTTCCTGCGGACTTCGTGGCAAGCTTAGCGCCGGCCTCGTAGCGGGAGACCGGGAAGGAGTTTCGGCAGGCGGCGACACAGGCACCGCGTCATGAGCAAACACATAGTCGTTTTTCAGCCCGACGGAGCGTGCGTCGAAGTCGACTCCGGCACGACCATCCTCGAAGCGGCCAGCGCGGCCGGCGTGTCCATCGACTCTGCCTGTGGGGGTCAGGGCACCTGCGGCAAGTGCAAGGTGCTCCTCGCCCTGGGTCGTCCCGGCGGATCGCCCGGCGACCGGCTCTCCCGAGAAGAAATCGAGCAAGGCTTCCTCCTCGCCTGCCAGGCCACCGTCGAAGATGACCTGGTGGTGGAGATCCCACTCGAGTCCCAGCGCGGCGAGTTCCAGATCCTGATGGGCCAGGGTCAACTCGATGGCGACGTGATCCAGGCCAGCATCCCGCTGGCCGAGCGCATCGGCCTGGAGCTCGAGGCGCCGCAGCCCGGGGGCCGAGGAGGCGACGACGAGCGCCTGCTGAGCGCCCTGCGCCGACTCCGTGCAGATAGCTTCCAGGACTTCGCGATCGACCTCGGCGCGCTGCGCGCGCTGCCACAAACGGCGCGGGATCAGGACTGGAAGCTCGACCTCCTCCTGGCCGACCTCGACGGGCGGGGGACCGTCTTCGGCGTCGAACCCGCGGGCTCGGCCGAGAGCTACGGCCTGGCGGTGGACGTCGGCACCACCACCGTGGTGGTTCATCTAATAGACCTCCACACAGCCGGGTTCCTCGATGCCTGCGCCTCCCTCAACGATCAGGCGGCCCACGGCGCAGATGTGATCTCTCGCATCATCTACACGCAGGAACACAAACAAGGCCTCGCCGAGCTGCGCGAGGCGGTCCTCAACACCATCAACCGATGCCTGGCCGAAGTGGCGGGGAATCACGGAATCAGGGCCGAACAGATCATCGCCGCCGCCTGCGTGGGGAACACGGTCATGACACACCTGCTGCTCGGCATCGACCCGGCGGCGATACGCCGCGATCCCTACGTGCCGGCCGTCCGGTCCCTGCCAACGCTGCGCGCCGGGGAGATCGGCCTCGCCATCAATCCGGCTGCGCCCGTCTATCTGGCCTCCTGTGTCAGCAGCTACGTCGGCGGCGACATCACCGCGGGCGTGCTGGCGACCGGAATGGCCGAGTCGCCCCGCCTCACGCTGTTCATCGACCTCGGCACGAACGGCGAAATGGTCATCGGACACGAAGACTGGCTCATGTGCTGCTCCTGCTCGGCCGGGCCGGCCTTCGAAGGGTCGGGGCTGGAGTATGGGATGTACGCCACCATCGGAGCCATGGAGCGGGTCGCCTATCATCCCGACGCCGACGAGGTGGAGTACACCACCATCGGCGATGGGAAGCCGCGTGGAATCTGCGGGTCCGGCCTGGTGGACGTGCTGGCCACCCTGCTGCGGGCGGGAGTGATAGACCGCGCGGGCCGCATCAACCTCGGCCTCCCCACGCCTAGGGTGCGGGTGCGCAACGAGCGCCCGGAGTTCGTGCTGCTGTGGGGCGAAGAGGTGGGCCGGGCCGATGATATCTCGCTCGGCGAGGACGAGATACAGAATCTCATGCGCTCCAAGTCCGCGGTCTTCGCCGGCGCGGAGGTGCTGCTCGACAGCCTCGGGCTGAACGCCCTCGACGTGGAGCGCATTCTGGTCGCCGGCGCCTTCGGCAATTATCTCGACGCGGAAAACGCCCTGCTGATCGGCCTCCTTCCGGACGTGCCTCTGGAGCGAATCCGCTTCGTCGGCAACAGCGCCGTCGCCGGGGCCCGCTTGGCGCTGCTCGGACAAGAGGCCAGACAGCGCGTGGCGGAGTTGTCGCGCCGCATGACGAACTTTGAGTTGAGCGTGCTCCCCGGATACATGGATCGCTACGTCGCCGGGCTCTTCCTACCGCACACCGATCTCTCGCTCTTCCCTTCGGTGGCGAAAAAACTGGAGCTGAAGCCATGACCAGCCGGGTCTACATCGCCTCCGTAGATACCTACTCGGGCAAGTCCCTGGCGGCGCTTGCCCTGGGCCTCCACCTGCGCGAGGCGGGGCACCGCGTCGGCTACTTCAAGCCCCTCGGCGCCCTGCCGGTCACCGTCCGGGACGTCACCACAGACGAGGACGCCTACTTCGTCAGCAATCGCCTCAATCCGGACGCGCCTCTGGACGCCATCTGCCCCGTGCTGCTCACCCCCGAGCTCACTCAGCGCGCTCTCCGCGAGGACGTCGCGGGGCTCAAGGAGCAGATCAAGGAAGGCTTCGATCGCGTCGCCGCCGACCGCGACGTGGTCATCATCGGCGGTCTCGGCAAGCTCGCCCGCGGTTCCTTGCTGGGCCTGTCGGGGCCCGCAATCGCCGAGCTGCTGGAGGCGCGCGTGGTCGTGCTGTCGAAGTTTGTGCCTGACGTGTCGGTCGAAGAGGTGTTGCTTGCCAGGCGGCTGCTCGGCGAGCGCTTCGCGGGCGTCATCTTCAACTTCGTCGCTCCCGACGACGAAGAGGCCGTGCACGGCGAACTGGGCCAGCACCTCGAGCGCCGCGGCATTCCCGTCCTCGGCGTGCTCCCGCCCGACGAGCTGCTGAGCGCGATAACGGTGCGAGAGCTGATGGCGAATCTGCCGGCCAAGCTGCTCTGCTGCGAGAAAGGTGTCGATGAACTCATCGTTCACTTCGTGATCGGAGCCATGGGAGTGGCCAGTGCCGCCAAGTACTTCCGGCAGCTCGCCGACAAGGCCGTCATCACCGGAGGCGATCGCGCCGACATTCAGCTCGCCGCCCTCCAGACGGCGACCAAGGCCATCGTGCTGACGGGCAACATCTACCCCAGCGCGGTGATTGTGAAGCGCGCCCAGCAGCTCGGAATCCCCTTGCTGCTGGCCTCGCACGACACGCTGGCAACGGTGGCCCGGATCGAGGAGATCCTGGGCCGACTTCGCGTGCGGGCGGCGACCAAGGTGCAGCGGGCGCGCGCGCTGTTCGACAAACACGTCGACCTGGACCGAATCGAGGGCGCGCTGGGACTAGGGCGCATTTCATGATCCTAGATAGGCTGGCTGGCCGGCCCATAGGCTGGCCTGAAATGCGCCTGATCAAGCGTGCCGCCCTTGGATGCTGTTTCACAGTTTCAAGTGAAACAGCTGCTAAGCAGCAAGCCATAGCAGGCGAGATTCGCGCAGTCATGGAAGGAAGGGAGTTTGCTATGCCGTTTGAGATGCCTGTCGAGAAGTGGTCGGGCGCAGTAAGCACGGTCACCATCGGTGCCACGGCCGCCGAGGGCGGCACGCGCACCTCCGTAGTGACGGTTGGGGGAGATACCAGCCTTCCCTTCCTCCAGTTCGAAGGAGAGACGCCCCATCGACCTGTGATTGCGATGGAAGTGCTGGACGTCCCGCCGGAGGAATGGCCGGCCCCCATGGCGGAAGCCGTGGGAGATGTCTCCAACGACCCGGCGGCCTGGGCGCGCAAGTGCGTGGACGAGTTCGGGGCCGACATGATATGCCTGCGGCTGGTGGGAGCCCATCCCGACCAGGCCGACCGCTCGGCCGAGGAGTGCGCGCAGACCGTGAAGTCCGTGCTGGAGGCGGTGGGAGTGCCCTTGATCATCTGGGGGTGCGGGCAGGCGGACAAGGACAACGAGGTTCTCCCCCGATGCAGCGAAGTCGCCGCCGGCGAGAACTGCCTGCTCGGCACCGCCACCCAGGACAACTACAAGACGATAACCGCGGCCTGCATGGCCGATAACCATAAGCTGATCACCGAGGCGCCGCTGGACATCAACATCCAGAAGCAGGTCAACATCTTGGTTTCCGAGATGGGCTTCGACCTCTCCCGCATCGTGATGTACCAGTCCACCGGAGGCCTCGGCTACGGCATGGAATACGCCTACTCGATCATGGAGAGGACGCGGCTGTCGGCCCTCGCCTCCGACCGCATGCTCTCCATGCCCATGTTGGCCCTCGTTGGCTCCGAGTGCTGGAAGGCCAAGGAGGCCCGCACCTCGGAAGAGGTCACCCCCGAATGGGGACCGGTGGACAAGCGGGGTGTCGTGTGGGAGGCCGCCACGGCCACCTCCTTCCTGCACGGAGGCACCCACATCTTCGTGATGTGGCACCCCCAGGCCGCCGCGCTGCTGCGCAAGACCATAGATTCTCTCATCAGCAAGGAGGCCTAATCGATGTACGCCATTGGCGAACGTATCAACGGGATGTTCAAATCTGTCGCGGCCGCCATCCAGACGCAGAACCCGGAGCCCATTCAGCAGCTCGCGAAGGACCAGTTGGCGGCCGGTGCGAATGCCCTGGACGTTAACGTCGGACCTGCCGCGGCGGAGCCGAAGGCGGCCATGGAGTGGCTGGTCAAGACCCTCCGCGAGGTCACCGATGCGGATCTCGCGATTGACACCACCAGGCCCGACGTCATGGCGCGGGGCCTGGAGCTGGCCGGCCCAGGCTCGATCATCAACTCCAGCAAGGGCCAGCAGGAGCAGCTCGACATCTTCCTCCCGATGGCCGTCCAGCACGAGGCCTCCGTCGTCGTGCTCACCATCGACGAGAACGGCATCCCGCGGGACGCCAACGGCCGGGGCGAAATCGCCCTGCGAGCGGTCGCCACGGCGATGGAAAAGGGCCTTCCGCCCGATCGCCTGATGATCGACGGCGTGATCCTGCCGGTCAACGTCACCCAGCCCACGCCGGGCCACGTGCTGGAGACCATCCGCAACGTGAAGCTCCTCTCCGATCCGCCCCCGCAGACAGTGTTGGGGCTGAGCAACGTCTCCCAGGGCACGACCCAGCGGGCGCTCATCAATCGCACCTATCTCGTGATGGCGCTCGCCGCCGGCCTCGACGCCGCCATCCTCGACGTGCTGGACTCGCCGATGATGGACGCCATGATCGCCTCCGAGCTGCTGCTGAACAACGCGGTCTACTGTGACGATTTTCTGAAGGCCTATCGATAATAATCGAATTTGGAAAGGCACAGAAGGGGGAAACAGCATGCGTGTTGAGATCGTGCATGTGGGGGGGCGGTACGTGGAGCGGGTAGTCGCGCACTTGTCCGCCGTCTCGCCGGGCAACGTCGAGGCCTATCAGGTCCCGCGATCGCTGCCGCCCGTGCTCGACGATGCCTCTGAGTACCTGCCGTCGGAGCTCGGCGCGGGCGATCTGATGATTGCCATCAACCTCCACCCCGAGTTGCTCCTCGAAATCCCCCACATGGTCGGTGGGGGCAGCGCGCGGGCCCTCATCGCCCCGATTGAGGATCCTAACTGGGTCAAGCCCGGCCTCCAGCGCCAGGTCACCCAGGCCTGCGCCAAAAACGAAATGGAGTCGGCTTTCCCCAAGCCCTTCTGCGCACTGGAGCCGACCACTCCCGCCATCGCCGAGTTCTGCGAGCAGTTCGCGGTGGGCGCAACGGCCTTCAAGCTGCGGATCACAGCCGGCAAAGTCTCCGCCGCCGAGGTCGTGCGGGGGGCCCCGTGCGGCCTCACGAGCTTCGTCGCCCAAGAGCTGGTAGGACTGTCGGCCGACGATTCCCTGCCCGAGAAGGCCGGCCAGCTCCATCACAGCTACCCCTGCCTCGCCACCATGAACCTCGACCCGGCGACCGGCGACACCATTATGCACGCCTCTCTCTATATGATAAGAGACAGCGTGGCGAAAGCGTTGGAGGAAGCCAGGAGCGCCGGCGGCTAGACGGAGACGCGCGGCGGCGGCCTACAGCCCCCAGAAGCTGTAGGTGGGGACGTTGAAGATAAGGCCGATAAGTGTCCATCCGCAGCCGACCACCGACTCGCCGAGGATGAAACCGAAGAACAGAGGAAGCGCCGCCCGGTAGAGTCGGAGCCCTCCGTAGCGGAGGATGAAGGACTTCACCACCCAGGCGATGAGCATCGGCATCCACACCAGGTGGATAGACCAGCTCGCGGCCAGCGCGTAGGCGACGGGGTGGAAGGGCCAGCCGAAAAAGCTCGCCCGCGCGGTCGCCAGCAGCATCGTGATCCCGAAGCCGGCGGCCATCGCCAGCAGCGAGCTCGCGTGCCCAGGTGTCGGGTTTTGGATCCACGTCTGCAGATTCTGGCACATCTCGTTCCCGCGCCAGTCTCCCCCTCCCCACTGCGCCGCGACCCCCATGCTGAAAGCATAGTGGAGCCACCCCCAGAAGACGGAGAGCGTCCCAATCGCGACCGCCAGCAGCGCCGCGACCACGAGCGGCCGGCTGCGCGAACCGCTGCGGGAGGCCATCTGCAGGCCCTCGATCGAGTTGCCGATGGGGTGCTGCCGATAGGCGCGGTTGAACCACCAGAGGAGACTCATCATCGTCAGGTCCTGGTGGCGGAAGTTACTGCTGCCCCCCACGTAGATCATAGTCTGGCCAGGACCGGCCCAGTGGAAGTCATGCACGGGTGAGCCGAACTCCGCGCGCACGCGCGCCACCGCCAGCGAAACCACGTAGTACATCACGAAGAACAGGATCGCCAGGCCGGGCGAGAGGCCGCCGTGGATGCTGAAGGCGGCCAGCAGCCCCATCCCGACGACGACACCGATGAAGGCCGTCCGATACGACATCCCCTCCCGAGAGTCGTCGGCCTCCGACGCGCGGCCGATAATGCGCCTCCAGACGTGCTGGAAATAGCGTCGCCCGACCAGGATCGGCGCCAACGCAATCGCCAGGTAGCCGCCGAACATCTGCTCGTTCATGTAGGGGAAAACGCTCTTGGACATCTCCTCCGCGTAGCCCTGGCTGAACCCCAACGCCGCGGACAGCACGAGCATCGCCTTCCACCAAAAGAAGAAGAACACGCAGGAGAACAGCAGGTCCAGCGGCACCAGAAACGCGATGCCGATCACCGCCGGGTACAGCGTGACCGGCAGCCAACCAATAGCCGTCCAAGGCATATCGGTGACGTACTTCATCAGGTCGTTGGCCGCGTAGTTGTCGAACGTGGGAGCGATCGACAAATAGGGGACGTTCGGGAAGAGGTAGTGCAGACCGTTGATGAGGTCGATGGAGCCCGCCGCCGCGAACCCGATCCACAGCAGCGGGTTCCGCCACAGAGGAGTGTGGGGCTCCGTGATAGCGAGGGGGAGTTGGATGATCGGGAAGGTGAGTCGCTCCCGGTCGGCCCACTGGGCGCGGACGAGAACCGAGAGGCAGATCATCACGAAGACGAGAACCACGATGAACCCGGTCCACCACATCACCGGCGCGAGCCAGGCGTAGATATGGTCCCATTGGTAGAGCGTGGAGGCCCCGTTGTAGTAGTCGTAGAGGACCTGCTGGTCCGACACCACCAGCCACGGCGGCGCGTTGGCGAGCAGTTGGTCCCACTGATTCTCCGGGTTGGCGAACCAAAAGCCGTGGGTCATCACCGGAATCAGCACCTGCATGCCGTCGAGCCCGGCGAGCGAGGTGCCCATCGCGAGCATCACATAGATGATGATCAGCTCGCCCCGGTTGAGGGCCCACTGCGGGCGCAGCTTGTGAACGGCGAGGTTGGCGAGGGCGAGGAAGAACAGGATGAAGACCACGTTGAAGAAGAGCGAGATGGTGGAGGGAATCGGGCCGTGCGCCCCAATGTGCTCCATGTAGAGCACCCACAGGGCATTCAGCGGCAGCAACACTGTGCCCAGGAGGAACCCGCGCCAGACCCGCCTATCGCGGTTCACACCACTCAAACTCGACTTCCAGGACGGGCCAACCAACAGCCGTCCAATACCACCGGCTGTCTATTCACCAGCGCCCGCGGGGACTCCTTCGATCGGCCGGGCCCCCGACGGCCGAGGACCTTCCGGGGCTCCGCGACCGACCCCCGTCGCTGGCGGGCAACCTCGGCCCGGCAGGTGCGGGCTGTGGCGAGCACAGAATAGAGCATCACGGGAGGCGGAAACGTGAACCGAGCCGACAGCAGCACCATACGAACGCGTTCCGAAGAAGCGGGCCTCCCCGTGGCCGACGCCATGCTGCGCGCGTTGCAGACGAACTTCGCGGACGAGGGGCCGGTTCCCACGGTGCTCGCCATCTGCCCGAATTCCGAGGCCGTGGTGAAGGCCTCCATGCTGGCCGCGCGAGAGGCGGAGGCCCCGCTCTTCTTCGCCGCCACCCTCAACCAGGTCGATCTCGACGGCGGCTATACGGGGTGGACCCAGCAGAGGTTCGTGGCGCTCGCGCGGGAGCTGGCCGCGGCGGCCGGCTACTCCGGCCCCGTCGTCGTGGGCCTCGACCACGGCGGCCCCTGGCTCAAGGACGTGCAGACCCGCGAGCAGTGGCCGTTCGAACGCGCCATGCAAGGCGTGAAGGATTCGCTGGCCGCCTGTCTCGACGCCGGATACGATCTCCTACACGTCGATCCCACGGTGGATCGCACGCTGCCGCCGGGCGCCCCCATGCCCATCGACCTCGTCGTCGAGCGGACGCTGGAGCTCATCGAGTTCTCCGAATCCCACCGGCGGGGCAAGGGGAGGCCCCCCGTGAGCTATGAAGTTGGCACCGAAGAGGTCCACGGCGGGCTGGCCGACATGAACACGTTTCGCCGGTTCCTCGACGGCCTCAAGGCCGGCCTGGCCGCCCGGGACCTCCAAGATGTATGGCCCTGTTTCGTCGTCGGAAAAGTGGGGACCGACCTGCACACGACACTCTTCGACTCGGAGGTCGCCAAGGAACTCGTCGCCGCCGCGCGGCCCTACGGCTCCTCCATCAAGGGCCACTACTCAGACTCCGTGGCCAACCCCGAGGCCTACCCTAAGGCCGGGATGGGCGGAGCCAACGTCGGCCCGGAATTCACCGAAGCCGAGTACGAGGCCCTCGCGCAGCTCGCCCGGAGCGAAGACGACTTGGCCGCGCGGGGAAGAATCGGTGCCAAGTCCGACCTCATGGCGGCCCTGCGAGGGGCCGTGGTGGCGAGCGGCCGGTGGGAGAAGTGGCGTCTTCCCGACGAACGGGCGAAGTCGTTCGACGATCTCTCCCCCGAGCGCCAGGGGTGGCTCGTGCGGAGCGGCTGCCGCTACATCTGGGCCGACCCGACCGTCGTGGAGGCGCGCAAGCGGCTCTACGCGAACATGACGGCCGCCGGCGAGCCGGGGGAAGAGGCCGTGCTGCGCGCCATCGCCGACGTGATGCACAAGTACTTCCGCGCCTTCCGGTGTGCCAACACGTTGGGGCCCATAGAGGCCGCACTCAGCCGGTAGTCAGCGTCACCTCGATCTGGTTCCCCGCGGCCACCGAGACCGTGCGCGGGAGCTGGACGACGACGCGGCCCTCCTCATCACGCCACCTGACCTTCGCCGCTCGGCCGTTGACTCGCGCCCTGGCTCCTCGCAGGCGGCGGCTCGGGTTCACGCGGGCGAACTCCAACCGGCGGACCTGCAGCCTCCCCCAGGCGACCGACACCGTCTCGACCTGACGCCGACCTTCCACTCGCTGAGACAAACTGCCCCAGGCCGAGTCGGCCACGAAGAAGGCGCGGAAGTCGTCCGGCGTGAGCTTAGGGGCGAAGCGCAGACGGCGCTCGGGCGCCGAGTGGAAATAGCCGGCGGCCCCCTCCAGCAGCGCCCAACTGCTCATCGCCCGCGCGTAGTGGTCCCCGCACTCCACCTCGTTCCACGGGCTTCGCTGCCGCCCGTCGTATCGCTCCCGGGCCGCCTTCGTGATGAGCAGCGCCGGCTCCACCAAACCCTCCATCAACAGGTGGGAGGCCACCTGGTACTCGACGCCGGTCCACACCTCGTCACAGTAGTACATCGGCTTCTCCGGCCGGCCCCCGCGGGGCCAGGTGCAGATCAGAAGCCCCTTGTCGTGATCGAAGGCATACACGCGCTGCTGCTTGAAGCCGACGAAATCGCGCCGGAAGTTGTGTCGCCACACCGCCTCCAGCGCGGCGCCCACGCGCGCCCGCGGGAAGATGTCTCCCAGGTCCAGCATCTGCGCCCACCACTGGCCGATCATCTGGTCGGCCAAGCACCCCTTCCCGTACTGCTCCTTCTTCTGCTTGCGCGCATCGTACTTCTGCTCGTAGTACTCGCCATTCCAAAGCTGCTCGTCCTGCTTCTGCACACCCGCCTCGAAGCGCGCCCGATACACCCCCGCCAGCTCTCGCTCCCCCTCAATGCGAGCCATCTCCTCGGCCGCCCGCAGCGCGGATAGGTAGAACCCATTGCAGAAAGTGTTGTATCCGTAGAAGTTCAGGTCATAGGTGTTCCATTGCGGGCCGTCGAGCATTCCGTCGGCGTCGGCGTCCCATCGCTCCATACCGTAGGCCATCGCCCGCTTCACGGCCGGCCACACCGCCTCGAGGAAGGCGCGATCGGCGGAGCGCAGGTACTCCCGGTAGGTCTTCAGCACGGTTCCGAAGTGGCCGTCCGCGGCGACCACATCAAAGTTCGGCCCCTCGTCTTTCCACCGCGGGAGCGTGAGCGGCAGCACCGTGCGGTGCGGTATTCCCCCCTCCGGCGAAAGCTGAACCAGCAGATCCGTGTGGCGCATGGTGCGCTCGACCTCCGGGAACAGCGCCGCCAGCGACTGCTCGTAGTTCCACACATGCGTGCAGTTGAGCGGGCAGGAGCCACCGACATTCCCGCCCGTGCTGGCCCCGCAGCAGCCCTCGAACCCGAAGAAGTTTCCGTCCTCCGTCCACATAACAGTGGGGCTGCGGGCGATGGAGGCCTGCGACGACACCGCGTCCAGCAGCCAATAGGGCAGCGTGCTGTCGTAGAACGTGCCGCGGAAGAGGCGCGTCTCCGCAACCAACCGATCCAGGTTGTCTCGCACGTATTCCGCCACCCCGAGCGCGTCCTTAAACCACGTGCCATACCGATTGCCGAGCCAGAATCGGCTCTTCTTGTCGGACACGCCGAACCAGCTCTGATCCCAGTTCACGTAGCGATTCGGGAAATGCCAGCAGAGCAGGAAGGTCACCGTCTTGCTCTCGCCCGGCTCCAGCCGGAACGGCACCGCCACCGCGCCGTTCCACGTCCGCCCCCTCGCGCTCGCGCCGGGCCGACTCTCTTCGTCAAACCGGCCGTCTTGCGAGAAGTCCTCCCAGCCGCGCGCGAGGTCGTCCCACTGCGGAAGCAGAGACCCCTCCTCTCCGACCGCCGCCAGCACCAGAGAGCCCGCACCCGGCGCGTCGGCCGCCGGCGAAGTGGAGGTGAGCTGCAGCCCGCTCAGCCCTTGCAGGCCGAGCGGAAGGTTGACATTGCCGCCGTAGTCCGCGCACTCCACCCCCCGGATCGACTTCACTCCATCATAGCCGACCGCGTTCTGAAGCGACCCCGCCAGCGAAACCGCCACGCTCTGCTTGCCGGGGTTCTGCACGGTGAACTGAAACACGATGGCCGGCAGGCCGGAGTCCTTCGCGTTCAGCGGGATCATCGGAGAGAAGGCCTCCAGCGAAACGGCCAGGCCGAGCTCCGGGTCGCGGTACTCGATCTGCGCGAACGGATATTCCCCGACGAAGGCGATTTCCTTCACCCCCGGCGCCCGCTCCAGTAGCCGACGGGACTCCTCCGGCACCACGTGGTCCGTGCAGGTCACCGATGGCTGAAAGTCCGACTCGCCATAGAGAGCATCGCTCTGAAGCGCCTTCGCCACGCGCTTTCCCCCTTGCGGATGAGCCCAAATAGCGAAGAAGCTGTGCGGCACATGGGCCTCGTGGTTGACCTGATTGAAGATCTGCCACTGGCGCAAACCGCCGTCGCCGCAGAGCGCGATCGATCCCGTCCCTAGCCCTCCCAGGGGCATCGCCACCGCGCGCAGAGATTCCCCCCGATAGACCATGCGTTCACTGGGCCCCAGCGCTTCCCGTGCCCAGGTGTCGAAATCGCGGTCTCGGCGTTTGCGCATGTCGGCCTCCAGATCGGGGGAATGTGCAGAGCACTTCGACAAGCCGCCCCTCATCCCTACGATGTTGCACCCGTGCCGTAACTCCCAAGACTGGAAGAAATTGTAACTCCAAAGGTGAACGGTCTAGAGGAGTTCACTGAAGGAGAAAGAGGAAGGGCGTTTCTCAGGCAAGAGGCGAGGGCTGTGGAGCGGTCTCGGATCATCGAGGTGGACGGGAAGGTGGAGGCCTTCACCCTCGGCGAACTACTCAACCGGGAGACCGTGGTAATTCATGTAGAGAAGGCCAACGCCGCCTTCCACGGCCTCTACCAGGTCATCAACCAGCAGTTCTTGGAGCAGACATGGCAGCACGCAAGATACGTGAACCGAAATCAAGACTTAGGACTTCCCGGTCTGCGCAAAGCGAAAGAGTCGTACCACCCGGATCACCTGGTGGAGAAGTTCGCGGTCACCCTTCGTTGAGGGCCGACATCCTCGCGGCCTGCATCGTCCTGCTATTCCTGCTGTCCTCCCGCGCGCTTCTTCTCGCGGCCCCCGCGATCGAGCTGACTCCCAACAGCCCGCGGCCGGGCGATGTAATCTTCATCACCCTTAGTCCCGAAGAGCCGCTGCTGCGCGCGGCCTGCTCTTGGGGCGGCCGCTCATACAGATTCCTCGAGACGGAAAACTCCTACGGCCTCGCGCTTCCAGTTGCGTTGACCATGGAACGCGGCGCGCATCACGCGACCGTGTATTGGAAATATCTCAGCGGAGGTATGGGCCGCGCGACCATCCCCGTGCGCGTTGCCCACCGCGAGTTCGGCGTGCAGCACCTCCGCCTCTCGGCGAGTCAAGAAAGACAGTACTCCGCGCCCGAGACCGCGCGCGAGCGGAGGTTGATCGGCGCGGCCCTCGACATCGTCAGCCCCCGGCGCCAGTGGCACGGCCCCTTCCTCCGGCCGTTGGAGGGGCGCATCAGCACAGAGTTCGGTATGCAACGTCACATCAACGGCCGTCTCGCCTATCGTCATCGCGGCGTAGACATCGCCGCGCCCGAGGGAACGCCGGTGCGCTCCGCCGCCGCCGGCGTGGTGTCACTAGCCGACGACTCCTTCCTGCTGCACGGCCAGACAGTCATCATCGACCACGGGCAGGGCGTCGCCACCCTCTACATCCACCTCTCTCAGATCGACGTCTCACCCGGCGAAATCGTCTCCCAGGGACAGGTGATCGGCCGCGTCGGATCCACCGGCGTCGCCACCGGCCCCCATCTCCATTTCGGCGCCTACGCCTACCACGAGGCCGTAGACCCGTTTTTCCTGATCGAGCCGGAGTAAGTCACATCCCCGAAATGGAAATCGGGCGAGGGCGACAAAGCCCTCGCCCGATTCTACCTCTGGTTGGCGGAGGCTTTCACAAGCTCCGCCGTCGGGCAGTCTACCAAACGAACTTCTTTGCGGCCTTCTTTTTCTTAGCCTTCTTCTTTGCGGTCTTCTTCTTCGGCTTCTTCTTTGCGGTCTTCTTCTTCTTCTTTGCTACCTTCTTCTTAGCGACCTTTTTCTTGGCCTTCTTCTTTGCTACCTTCTTCTTAGCAACCTTCCTCTTTGCGGTCTTCTTCTTCGCCTTCTTCTTCGCTGGCAAATCTCTTGCCCCCCTTTCTGCATGCCGCGGATGCAATCCGCTTGGCACCACCTGTGCCCGAGTCAGGCCCCTTCGGCGCAGCATGTTGATGATGGCCGAACCACCTCTTTGGCCACGGCCGCTGGGAATCCATGCGGCCTATCAACGCGCTTATGCCATACCGCGGCTAACTTTTCACACGGTATGTGTTAGTTTTTTTTGAACTACCATCACAAACGAAAACGGTTCGCGCGTGGAGCGCGAACCGTTGCTGTCGCGGAGGCAACTGAGTTGTGGAGCGCAGTCGCGCGCGATTGCTATCGATTCACCTCCGCTCGAACGAAGGACGGGTCATCGACGACGCGTCTTCAGTCTCTCACCACGAGGATGGAATCCTCGTCGATGATCATCAGGTCTTCCCCCGCCATCTTGATTTCCGTGCCCGCGTACTTCGAGTAGATCACGACATCTCCGACTTTGACAGAGATCGGCACGCGCTCCCCGCTATCCAACATCCGCCCGCTGCCGACGGCCAGCACGTCTCCCTCCTGCGGCTTCTTGCGCGCCGTGTCGGGAAGGACTATCCCAGCCGACGTCACCTCTTCCTCGTCCGACGGGCGTATCAGTACACGATCTCCAAGCGGCTTAAGCATATTGCTGCACCTCCTTAAGGGCTACTGGACTGGCGTATTTGCCCCGAGAGCCGCCACACAAGCCCTGGGGCGGGGTCATTGTAGGTGCTCACCAGCGGGGTTGTCAAGCTCGGCGACGAAACCCCTGCCGGCAGGTCAGGGGTTGACGATGACCTTGTTGCGCGCCGCCGACCCCATCACCTCCAGCGCCTCGCCGATGCGCGCCAGAGGGAACCGATGGGAGATGATCTTCTCCGTATCGATCAGCCCGGTCTCCATCAAGCGTATCGCCTTCGACATCGCCAGAGGCGTCGTGCCGAAGCTCGCGTCCATGCGGCCTTCCAGAAAATGAGTGAGGCCTCCGTCCAGCTCGAACTTCTCGTGGGTCGTAATCCCGAACACATTCCACCGCGTCCCCCGGCGCCGCAGCTCCACCATCAAGCGCACGGCCTCGATGGGGCCGGCCGCTTCGACAACCAAGTCCGGCCCCTCCGGCATTATCTCATACACGCGCGTCTTCGCGTCTTCGCCCACAGGGTCCACCGCGTGCGTCGCCCCCAACGACAACGCGTTCCGCCGCGCATATTCGCTCACATCGACGGCCACCAAGCCCGCCGCGCCCGCCGCCTTCGCCACCATCAAGCAGAGCAGCCCGATGCTACCAACGCCGATGACGACCACGTCCTCCCCGACTTGCATCCGGCTGTGATGAATCACTCCCTTCCACGCGCCGGCCAGCGGCTCCGTCACCGCGGCCGCATCGAACGAAATACTCTCCGGCTTGCGAAACAGGCAGCTCTCTTTCGTCAGCATGTACTCCGCGAACGCGCCGGGCCGCACGTCCTCGGGGCCGTCGCCTCCGGTCACGAACGCGTTCTCGCAGTAATGGGTGTTTCCCGAGCGGCAATGTCGGCAGAACCCACAATGCCCCAGCGGCTGCACGATCACCTCGTCTCCGACCTCGAAGTGCGACACGCCCGGCCCCACTTCCGAAACCACACCGCTCGGCTCGTGCCCGACAATCGTCGGAAAGCTCACATTGCGCCGAATCCCCCTGATCGCCTTATAGTCGGTGGCGCAGAAGCCGCACGACTTCACGCGCACCACCACGTCGCCATACTCCCGGGCGCGCGGAACCGCAACCTGTTCCAGCTCCAGATGGTCGAAATCGTGCAGCACGGCGGCGAGCATGGTGGACATATCGATATCTCCCCTTCGAGGTCGCACGGCCGGCGGCCCCGCCGCGGGCGCCTGCGCTAAATCGGACACTCCCTCAGGCGGTCCTCGAACCACTGATAGAACTCGTGGTTGGGCACGTCCTCCGAGGCCAGCAACTGCGGCGAATAGGGATTCCCGGACACATAAGCCAGGTGGCTTTCGAGCGCGATTTGATCCGTGTGCCGGTCGATCTGGATCAGATGCCGAAGCGAAGAGTCGGGAACGCGGCCCTGCTGCTCCGGCGGCACCGCGCAGAGCCAAATCATCCTAGAGACATCATCGATGCTCAGGTCCAGATCGGGAAACTCGCGCTCGATGTGCCTTGCGAGGTCGTTGTCCTGATCCGCGTACTCCACCACAAACTTCTCCAGCGTGTCGATCGCGTCGGCCAGAAACGCCCCGAGCGCCGCGCTCACGTTGAACAGCTTCCCCGCCGCGATAATCGCCGCGTCGTCCGAGGTGCCTCCCCCCTGCCGCTCGCGCACATACATATACCGGATGCGATCATCCCGCTGGTCCGCCCCGGGCTCCTCCACGATCAACCCCTCTTGCTTGTAGCCCTCGATCCGCTCCGCGTGCTCGCCCTTCGCCAACCCGTCGCCGTCCAGCCCCATCCGGTCCATCACCTCCACGTCGATGAACCGCATCGTCCCCCCGCCGATGCGCAGGCCCATGTTCCGCTCCACCTGGAGGCGCGGCTCCGAGTCATCCCGCAGGCTGCCCAGGTAGATCCCCCGCAGCACCTCCGGCGGACTCACCGGCAGGTGGCGAAGCAGCCCGCACCCCACCAAACCCTCTCCCTCCTCGTTCACCAGCGTCGATCCGGCCTCGCCTGCAATCGCCAGATCGACCCAGGCGACAATCTCGTCGATCAAGTCCTGACGCTGCTCGGCGACGATCAGCGGGCTCCGCCCCAGGGCCGACACGATATCCTCCATCTCCGTGTTCGGAAACCGGCGTCCCGCGAACGCGCCGTGGCCCATCTGCGCGTGCCCCTCGCACGACTGCATCAGGATGTTCTCCGCCGCCTGTTCCGTCGTGCGCAGCCGCATCGTGTACAGCATGCGCTGGAAATCCTCCCGAATCAGATCGAACGGCGACACCGC
>CAZWRO010000008.1:25122-27409 GCA_964635365.1 uncultured bacterium
GCTTCCGCCTTTGGACAAGGAGATCAACGCAAAATGGCCCACATATGTCCGTGGTGGCATGCTTACTTCTTCGATAACTGGTTTCGGCGAATCTTGTACCAGCCGGAGAGGCTCTTCGGCCCTTATGTTCGCGAGGGCATGATGGTTGCGGATATTGGCTGTGGCATGGGCTTCAACGCCATCGCCCTTGCCCGAATGGTCGGCGAAGACGGTCGTGTGATAGCCGTCGATGTGCAGGACAAGATGCTGGACGTGCTCAGAAAGCGTGCCGCGAAAGCCGGCCTCGCGGGGAGAATCGAGACCCGCCAAACCCGGCCGGACTCGATCGGGATCGACACCGAGGTGGGATTCGCGGTGGCCTTCTGGGTGGTGCATGAACTGCCCGATACCGCGCGTTTCATGGAGCAGGTTCGGTCCTGCCTGGCCCCTGGGGGGAACCTCCTCGTTGTCGAGCCCCGCAGCCGCGTTTCAGCCAAAGAGTTCCAAGCGACACTCGCCCTCGCAAATGGCGTCGGACTAAAAGTGCACGACCAGCCCCGCCTTCCATTCAGCCGGGCCGCCGTCTTGCATCGGCCGTGAGCGGCCGGGTGGTCGGGCAGTGTTGCCTTCCTTCAGTAGCCCCGGCCGCCTCCGGCACCTTGCCGCCGACACACCAAGGGAATGCGGCCGGTAGCGCGTGCGGTCGTGTCCCCAGAAGTCGTTGATGTCGGTGAAGACCTGGGCGAAGTCGTCGAGCGTGCAGTTGCTGATGGTCATGGGCGATGCGAACGTTGAGCGTGCGCTACTCCTTCGACTGGCGATAATCCGGCGAATCGAGGCCGACGCGAAGGTCCTGCCTCCTCGCTTCACCGGACAGGCACTCGACTACCTGCGCGGTCGTCCTCCGCAGCCGATTGACGGCGGATGACATCCGCTCTTCAGACGAAGCCAGGTCACCGACGGCGACGAGCATCTCTCTCAGGGAGGGCTCAATCAGACGTCCCGTGATGCCTGACACAGCCATTCCGAAGAGCCGTTTCCTCGGGTCGAATGCAATCCTGTCAAGCAGGGCCGCGATTTTTGCCGCCCGGGTGATGAGCTCAAGGGCCATTCGCGCCAGGAGGATGATGTCAGGGTCGTGCAAGGCTTGCTCCACGGCGCGCGAACGCCGAAGAAACATGTCAAGCTTCCCCTCTAGGCGTTCCTTCCTGATCCCATCAACATCCTCGCTCAACCGCGCGAAGCGCCTCGCGTGTTGGTTCTTCGGATCGTGCAGCGGGACCGCGCTGGAGTATGCATAGAGCGAGACGTCGTCGAGGGACTTGAGGGCAGACTCCACTCGCTCGAAAGTCTCCGCGTAGTAATGAAGCTGTGTCCCATCGATCTCGATTTCGGTGGGTTTGCCTCGACGCCAGGCCGTGTCGGCAGAGATCGAGTCGTAGACGTCAGATTCACAAAGAATGGCAATGTCGATGTCGGAGTCCTCATGGCAGAGGCCGGCCGCAACGGAGCCGACCAGGATGAAGGTTAGATCGTTCAGATATGGCGCAAAGCGAGGAAGATCGAGGAGGTACGGAAGACACTTCTGCTGAGCCTTGGCGAACAGGCGGGCGCGCGCGTCCCTCATATCTCAAAGCCTTTCACGACATGGCAGGGAAATCCTGCTTCGTGCCGCAGGCGGCGGGCCCCCTGCCCCAGGGTCTACAGCGGGTCAGAAAGTGGAATGTTGGTCAGGACGCTTCCGTCGGCCAAGTCGATCCGCAATTCGTAGACCCCGCGTATCGGTTCATCGCGGGCATCGCTCTCCTGGCGGATGAAGGAGATGGTCTCCACGACGAACATCGGCGCCAGCTCCCCTCGGGCTTCCATCCGTTCCGCCACCCGGGCCTCGGCCTCCGCCCGGTAGGCTTCTATCATCTGCGCGTGGACGGGATCGGATTCCTGCAACTCTTCATAGAGGAAGACGATCCTGCCCGTCTCCTGCAGGGACTTCGCCTCTCCCGGACCGAGGGTCCGCAGCCAGGCGCGCATGTCGTCCACCAGCTGGCTCTGATTGGCTTTCTCGCCGGAGTACACGGCGGGCTTCGGGCCGAGCTCTATGGCGCGCTCGCCGCCACAGCCCCCAGTGAACGCAACGGCCACCATCACGGTAACAGAGAGCGCCGCGAGCGCAGCAAATCGTATCATCGTGCATACCTCCTGCCTGCCGTCCTTGCCGCCCCAACAGATTAGACGCGACTTGCTAGCTGAAGGTTCTGTGTCACTTGCCCTGAGGGGCGGCGGTCGCCCTCGCCGCCTTCCCCCCCCC
>CAZWRO010000009.1:0-6610 GCA_964635365.1 uncultured bacterium
GGGTGAGCCTTTGGCTCGTCGGCACGATGACCGTGCTCTTCGCGGGGACGATTCTGCTGATCGCACAACGGGTGTGGGCGGCACAGCGTCTGTCGCCGTGGACTGGCGCCGAATCCCTGATCGGCGCTCTCGGGGTCGCCAAGTCTGCCCTGGCGCCGGAGGGCACGGTTCGTGTCAAAGGAGAGACGTGGTCGGCCCGGACGGCCGGTACGTCGATCGAAAGCGGCGCCTCTGTGCGCGTGCAGAAGGCCGAGGGCGTAGTGCTGGTCGTGGAGGCCATCACCCCGGAAGAGGCCAGCGGCGACTGACCCTGACCACCTCCCACGCGGTGCGCCTCGCGGTGCGCCTCGCGCTGCGCCTCCGGTGGTCCACTGTCCTTGACACCCCTTCATCCGTCAGGATATACTCAGTTTGAGCATATCCGCGTGTCGGGATATGCCCGACTTGAGCATATCCGCGTGTCAGGATATACTCAACTTGAGCACATCCGCATATGGAGGACGAGTTGGAATTGCGTTTAGGCCTGCCCAAGGGGAGTCTCCAGAAGGCGACTTTCGACATGCTCGGACGGGCGGGCTACCACGTCAGCGTGAGCAGCCGGTCTTACTATCCGAGCATAGACGACCCGGAGATAGACACGGTGCTCATGAGAGCCCAAGAAATCCCGCGCTACGTGAGCGCGGGGGCGCTCGATGCGGGCCTGAGCGGCCTCGACTGGATCATGGAGACCGAAGCCGATGTGGTTCAGGTCTGCGACTTGATCTACTCGAAGGCGAGCCGAAAGCCCGCGCGGTGGGTGCTTGCGGTGGCCCAGGATGGCGCCATTCACTCGCCCAAGGACCTCCAGGGGAAGCGGATCGCAACAGAAGTGATGAACGTGACGAAGCGGTACCTGGCCGAGCACGGGGTTGAAGCCGACGTGGAGTTCTCCTGGGGGGCAACCGAAGTCAAGGTGCCGGAGCTCGTGGACGCCATCGTCGAGCTGACGGAGAGCGGCTCCTCCCTGGCGGCGAACAACTTGCGGATTCTGGACACCGTGCTGGAGACCAACACGAAGCTGATCGCCAATCGCAAGGCCTGGGCAGATCCGGCGAAACGGCAGAAGATCGAGACGCTGTCGATGCTACTGCAGGGCGCCCTGCTTGGGGAAAAGAACGTGGGCCTGAAGATGAATGTTCGCCGGGCCGAGCTGGAGAAGCTTCTCGCTCTGCTTCCGGCGCTGAGACGGCCGACCATATCGGCGCTGACCGACGAGGATTGGGTGGCTGTGGAAACGGTGTTGGATGAGCGCACAGCTCGCGATCTGATTCCCGAGTTGCGCAACGCCGGCGCCGAGGGGATTGTCGAGTATCCGCTGAACAAGGTCATCCCCTGAGCGTCGGTGGCTCCGTTCGACATGAGAGACAACGGAGAGGGCCTAGCCGAGGAGGTGGGAACTCGTGGCGCAGTGCACGAAGTGCGGTAAGGAGAGTCCCGATGAGGCCCGATTCTGCCGGGCCTGCGGCGCGCCGCTGACGAAAGAGGCTCCAGCCGCGACCCCGGCGGCAGGTGTCACGCCGGAGGAGCGTGCTCGCCGACTGCTCGAGGATGCCTTTCGCTTGAGTGAGGAGGGCCGCGTGCTCGCCGCCATCGAGGCCTGCAAGCAGGCGGTGAGCTTGAACCCCAGGTCTACCTCGGCGCACTCGCTGCTCGGCACTCTCTACGAACGTCAGGGCGACCGCGACGACGCCATTCGGGAGTACGAGCAGGTCCTCACTCTCAGCCCCGGAAGCACCGCAGAGCGTCGGCGCCTGAACGAGCTCATGGGTGTTCCCTCGGCGCGAGAGGCGATGAGGGTTTCGCCTCGGACGGCTCGGCTGGCGGTGACCGGCGGCTCCCTGGTGGTGGTGTTGGTGCTGGTGGCCGCCATCGCCTTCACGGTTCAGCAGGGCCCTCGACCGAGGCCGCAGCGGAGGGCTCGCGCGCCCATTGCTCAACCGCAACAGGAGGCCGTGGCGTCGGCCACAACGGCTATCGCACCCTCTCCCGGTCGTCGACTTGCGTCGACGTGGAGACCATCACTACGCGTCGCGGCTCCCCGTCGGACTTCGCAGCCCACACCTGTGCAGATACAGAGAGGCGCCGGGTTCGGTCAGTGGCTGGGCCAAGGGGCCTATTTGCTGCCCAGCGGTGGTAGTGAGCGCTTCTACGGACTGCGCTCCACCGGCGGCGTGCGTGCTCGGAGCTACCAGGCGGCGCCGTTCGCCAACGCCGCGCGCGTCAGGGCCGCCTCGTCGCCCGTCGTAAGGATGCCCACGTGGCGTTCGTCGAACCTGGCGACAGTCGCCGCGGGGCGTTCGCCGCGGCCGGCTCGCGACTACTATCTCCAAGGCAACTCTCACCGGTCGATCCAAGCCTACGAAACCTATATCGCGCGGAATCCGCAGGCCGGCGCGGCTCCGCATGAGGAGCTGGCGTGGGTCTACGCCGATTCGGGATACACCGGCAGCGCCGTCCAAGAGTACCGCACGGCGCTTTCGCAGTACCGGACCGATCTCGACCGTCAACATAACGTGGAGGCCGCCAAGCATGGCGTGCGCACGTGTGAGTCGGCAGTTGATGCGCTGGAGACGCGCTAGCACGGTCTCGCTCGCGCTGGCGACTGCACTCCTGTTCGCAATCCCTGCGCGGGCCCAGGACGGGTCCGCGCGGTCCGTGTTGGTCATCCCCGCCCAGAGCCATTGGCTGACTGCTCCGCTGAGTGAGACGGTGACAGAGGCCGTGGTCGAGGCCCTGTCCGGGGCCGGCTACGAGGTGGTCGTGCTGCGGCCCGAATCTCCCACCGTGCAGCGAGCGATCGATGAGGGATTAGTGCAGGCCGAAGACGTGGAAGGGGCGGAGGTATACTCCAGGCGCCATGCGCTCGCCGTGGCGACTCGTTCGGACGTCTCCCTCGTCGCGGAGGTGACGGAGGGAGAGGCCGAGGTGCTGCTGCACGCGGAGCTCGCCGGCGCCGTATCGCGGGCGCAAGTGACTTTCGAGGTGGCGGTGCCGGCCGGCCTGGGCCGACAAAGGGTTTCCCGCGAGCTGGCGCGGCAGCTGGTGACGGCCTTTACGCCACAGGTATGGGCCGCCGCTGGCGCCGACGAGGCCGGCCGGTCGCAGGGCGCGGCCGAGCGCCATGCGAATGGTCAGCGCGCGATGGCCGACGGCCGATACCGCGAGGCGTCGTTGGAGTTCGAGGCCGCACTCTTCGGGGCGCCCGACGACGGCCAGTACCTGGCGGCCGCCGCGGAGGCCCAGGCGGCGCTGGGGAACTACGAGGCGGCCCTGGCGCGGCTGCGGCGTCTCGCCGGCCAGGAGCCCGACGACATAGAGGTGCAATTATCCCTGGGCGGAGCCGCTCTGCAGGCCGGCCGACCGGAGCAGGCCGAGGCGGCGTTCCTCGCCGCGACGGACATTGATCCCTTCAGCGCGCGAGCGGTGGAGGGGCTGGCGCGGGCCGCGCGCGCCCGCGGCCAAGTGGAGCTGGCGGAGAGCCGTTACCGACAGCTGCTGACAATGCTACCCTCCTTGGGCGCCACTCCTGAGTGGCTTCCGGCACTGCTCGCGAGCCGTTCCGATGGCGCGGGGCGCCTGGCCGAGCTTCCTCCCGAGGAGGTGAATCGGCAACTGGGCATCCTGTATCTTTCCGCCGGAGAGCTCACCGAGGGCATTCGAGTGCTGCTGGTCTACCACCGCGAACCCGAGAGAAGGCCTTACGAGCCGGTGGACTACTTCGGCATTGCCGCGGGCCTCGACGCGGAATCGGAACGCATCGCGCGGGCCGTCCAGACTGTGCTCGCCGCCCGCGCGGCGGGAGAGCGGGATGACGAGCAGGTGGACGCCGACCTGACTGAGCTGCACGACCAGTCCGACCGCGCGGCGACTGTGGCTGAACGCATGGCCGTGGCGCCTTCGCTCATACCCACGCATCGATACCGCGTGCTTTCCCACAATTTGCTCAACCAATCGAACTTTGAAGCCCTGATGTACGCGCGCACCCAGGACGCGGACCGCGAGCGGCGCGCCGATCTGTTGAGAACGGCCTGCCGCAAAGCACGTGCCCAGGCGCAGCAGCTCGGAGAGGAAGTGCTGGGCTCGGAGATCGCTGATTGAAACTCCTGCTGCACTGCTGTTGTGGGCCCTGCGCGGTCTCAGTCGCCGAGCACTTCCAGAGCCTCGGAGACCGAGTCACGGGGTGGTTCTTCAACCCCAATATCCATCCTGAGGAGGAACGAGCGCGCCGGGAGACCACATTGGCCCAAGCGGCCGAGGCCGTCGGTCTCCCGCTTCTTCCCGGCGGCCCCGGGATGGAGTTCGTTGATTTTCTGCTGGCCATAGCCCGACGAGGCGGCCCCCGGTGCCAAAGCTGCTACCAATTACGCCTCGAAGCCACGGCCGAGGAGGCGTCGGCGAGAGGATTCGATGGCTTCTCGACCACGCTGCTGATCAGCCCCTACCAGGACCTGGAGGCAATCCGTTCGATAGGGCGCTCGATTGCCGAGCGGACCGGCCTCGAGTTTCGCTTTGCCGATCTGCGAGGCAAGTACAAAGAAAGCTGCGAACGCTCGCGCGAGCTTGAGCTGTACCGGCAGAACTACTGCGGGTGCCTGTTCAGCGATTTGGAGCGCTCACAACGCCGTTCCGATCGCTTTCTCCGCAAGGCCTTGGCGCCCGCAGATGGATGATGGCGGCGAGCTTCGGCCGATGACAGAACGATCGACCATGTGGTTTGGCGTCGGCTGTGTCGTCATAGGACTACTTCCTATGGGGCGGCCTGCTATCGGGCGGCCCGCTATCGGGCGGCCCGCTATCGGGCAGCCTGCGGATGGGATGACCGGCCTGTGAACATACTCGTTGCGCCAGACAGCTTCAAGGGCAGCCTCACCGCCTGGCAGGCGGCTGACGCCATCGTGCAGGGCGTGCGAGACGTGCTGCCTGACGCAGAGATTGTCTCCATTCCCCTGGCGGACGGCGGAGAGGGTACTGTGGACGCGCTGGTGATGGCGACCAGTGGTCGTATCCTGCGGGAGAAGGTCACCGGGCCCATGGGCGATCCGGTGGAGGCCGCCTTCGGTGTCCTCGGCGACGATGTGACAGGGGTGGTCGAAATGGCCGAGGCCGCCGGTCTCTCGCTGGTGCCTGCGGAGAGACGGAACCCGCTGCTGGCCACCACCTATGGCGTGGGAGAGCTGATGCGGGCCGCCCTCGACGCCGGCTGCAGGCGGCTCATCGTGGGTCTGGGCGGAAGCGCCACCAGTGACGGTGGCGCGGGAATGGCTCAGGCGCTCGGGGCCCGGCTGCTGACAGCCGACGGCAGTGAGCTAAAGCGGGGCGCGGCGGCCCTGATGAGCCTCGACCGCATCGATCTGGGGGGCCTGGACCCACGCCTCGAGCAGGCGAAGGTCTGCGCCGCTTCGGATGTGCGCAATCCGCTCTGTGGTCCTGAGGGGGCCGCGGCCATCTATGCTCCTCAAAAAGGGGCGGATGCGCGGACGGTGGAGATGCTGGATCAGGCGTTGGGAAACCTGGCCGCGGTGATCGAGAGGGAAGTGGGGGAGAAGGTGCGCGATCTCCCGGGGGCGGGCGCGGCTGGCGGCTTGGGCGCCGGTCTGGTGGCGTTCTGCGGGGCCGAGATCCGCTCCGGGGCGAGCCTGGTGCTGGAGACTCTTCGTTTCGAGGAATACCTGCAGTCGGCCGATCTCATCCTCACGGGTGAGGGGAAGATTGACCGGCAAATCGAATTCGGGAAGGCCATCTCCGGCGTCGCTCTGCTGGCCGAGAAGTACAAGGTGCCGGTGGTCGCCTTTGCGGGAGCAGTGGAAGAGGAGCCGGAACGGCTGGCCAGCCGCGGGATCCAGGGCGCGGTGCCAATCGTGCCGGGGCCCATGAGCGAGGAGGAGGCCGTGAGCCGGGCGAGCGAGCTGCTTCAAGAGGCGGCTGAGCGCACTATGCGGCTGCTGGTGCTGGGCCGGGGGCTGGGCGAAGGTCGGTGGCTCCCCACGTGAGGCCGCCTTCAAGAGCATGTGCGGCCTTCAAGTCGATGCGGCATTCAATAGCATCTATGGTATTGGTATACTTGCCGGCAGCTCGCGGCAACGGCGGTTCCTACTTTGCGAAACCTGTTGAGGCCCACGCTCCTGGCCGACAAGATCTGGGAGATTGCCCTGGAAGATCTGAGCGCTAGAGGCATTCGTGGGCTCATTCTAGATCTCGATAACACGCTCGTGGATTGGAACGAGAGCTTCTTGCGCCCCGAGGTGGAGGTATGGCTGGCGAAGGCGCGGGCGGTCGGAATGCGCCTCTGCCTGGCCAGCAATGCGGTGCGGGGAGGGCGAGTGGCACGGGTGGCCGACGGGCTCGGGATGTCGGCCGTGATCCGCGCGGGGAAACCGTTCCCCGTTGCATTTCGCAAGGCCATGGCTGCGCTCGAGACGGAGCCGGCCTCAACCTGTGCCATTGGAGATCAGGTGTTTACGGATATGCTCGGAGCCAACTGGCTGGGGCTGACCACGGTTCTTGTGAAGCCGTTGAGCCCGAAGGAATCGCCGCACACGCGCGTGATTCGCCTCCTTGAGCGACCGTTGCG
>CAZWRO010000009.1:6710-13512 GCA_964635365.1 uncultured bacterium
AAGCGAAACGCTCGCTGAACCCGCCAGGTCGGGTTGAGAGCACATAGAGACCGAGATAGAGGGTTGTAATCGCGAGGCAGGAAGCCGCGTATGATTTGCGGGGCAGCTTTTTCGGTGAATCTTGGGTATAATATAGTGGATGGGAACTCACTCCTAGCGGAGACAAGAGGGAGAGGGAAGAGGATTCTTCGCGGGCGGGAACGAATCCAACTTGGTCGACTGAGAGTATGACGGCTCGGTCGGCTCTGCTTTCGGTGCCGAGGCTGCTTTCGCGAGCAGTGCGTCGGCTGAGGGCAGGGCGCGTAATCGGGTCGGGCGCGGCCGAGCGAAGCGAAATCGGGGCTGGTCGCTTCACCCCCGGCACTTTGCAGGTGGCGGCCACTCTCCAGGCGAGGGCGCGTACGCTCCAACTGATTCCCGCGCCGGTTCCGTGTCGACAGGACGTACACGGTGTCTAGATGCATTGCTCGGGGAGGCCGAGAGGGCCTTCCCGGAGCAGCCGAGAGGCCGGGCTGTAAGGGGCTGACCGCCCGGAGCGGCCGCGCTTGCCCGTTTACCGCCACACTCGGGCGGCTGTCGGCCGGAAAAGGATTCCTAGAGACCTTTATGTGTGGTACAATAGCGATAGGTCCAGTGGGGTGCCCCTGCGCACTTATTTCTTTATCTGTTGCCGATGTGCACTAGGATGCAAGAGCGATAGGGAAGCCGAATGGCGACACCGCGTGGACCCAAAAAGCCGCTCGGCCAGATCCTTCTTGAGAAGGATCTGATAAACCAAGAGCAGCTCGACGAAGCGCTCAAGGTCCAAAAGAACACCACGGAGCAGCTCGGCCGCATCCTGGTGGACCTCGGGCACGTCACCGAGCAAGATGTGCTACGCAGTCACGCGGAGCAGCTCGGCATCCCCTTCCTGGATCTGGACCGCATCAGCGTAGACGACGACGTCGCGAAGGCCATCCCTCAGAGCGTTGTGCAGCGGTACAACGCCATCCCCATCCGTCGCAGCGGAAACCGCCTTACCGTGGCCATGGCCGACCCCACCAATGTCTTCGCCTTGGACGACATTCGACTCATCACCGGGTATGAAATCGACCCCATGCTGGCCTCCTCCGACGACATTGGCACCCTGATGAGTGGGACGTCGGACGGCGGAGGGACCCAGGAAGAGCTTCAGACCGCGCTGCAGGCCTTGGACGGCGAGGGGGGGGCGGCGCTTGCCGATGACATGGACCTCAGCGGCGGCGGCATTGAGCAGGACGTGGATAGTACCCAGGCGATGGAGGACGAGGCGCCCATCATCCGCGTCGTGAACGTAATTATCCAGCAGGCAATCAAGGACCGCGCGAGCGACATCCACATCGAGCCCGACCGGAGAGGCGTCCGGATCCGATATCGAATCGACGGCGTGCTGCACGAGGTGATGCAGGTGCCGAAGTACGTGCACGCGCCGCTCATCTCCCGTGTGAAGATCATGGGAGATATGAACATCGCCGAGCGCCGCATCCCTCAGGACGGCCGCATTCATATCCGGCATGAAGGCAAAGAATACGACCTTCGTGTCTCCAGTCTGCCCACGGTGTTCGGCGAGAAGATCGTGATGCGTATCCTGGACCAGAGCAGCGTGTTGATCGGCCTCAACAAGCTGGGGATGTTCGCCGAGACGCAGGCGCAGCTGGAAGCCATCATCGTTCAGCCGAACGGAATGATCCTCTCCACCGGACCGACCGGTTCCGGTAAGACCACGACTCAGTACGCGATTCTCAACAAAATCAACTCGGTGGAGAAGAACATCATCACCATCGAGGATCCGGTCGAGTACCAGTTGCGCGGCCTCAACCAGGTTCACGTCAACCGCAAGGCCGGTCTCACCTTCGCCAACGCGATGCGCGCGTTCGTACGTCAGGACCCTGACATCATCATGGTAGGAGAGATCCGCGACCTGGAGACTGCGGAAACAGGCGTTCAGGCTTCTCTTACCGGTCACCTCGTGCTGTCGACCCTACACACGAACGACGCTCCGTCGGCCGTGACCCGACTGGTCGACATGGGCGTTGAGCCATTCCTGATTTCGGCTTCGATCATCGGCGTGCTGGCGCAGCGACTCGCACGCCAAATCTGCCAGAACTGCAAGGAGCCCTACAAGCCGCCGGCGGACGCCTTGCGCCGCGTGGGGTTCAATGTGGAGAACGCCGAAGACGTCGTATTCTACCGCGGGCGGGGCTGTGAGCAGTGCAAGCATACCGGCTATCGGGGCCGCAACGGGATCTTCGAGTTCATGCTGATGACCGAAGAGATACAGGACCTGATCGTCAAGAGAGCCCCTCTCTCAGAGGTGCGGAACGCGGCTCTCGCCAGCGGCATGAAGACCCTCAAGCAGGATGGGTTCCAGAAGGTGCTGGAAGGAATGACTACCGTAGAAGAAGTGATGCGCGTAGTCTTCACTGCTGGAGAGAACTAAACGGCGGCCACAGACGTTGGCGGATACTCAGGGCCAAGGCCGACCGGCTTCGGGTGCAAATCTTTGGGCCGGTTGGTGGTGGTGGCCTGGCAGGGGAAGCGCGTGGCAGCAGCCAGGCGCTGTCGGCAGGAGAAAGAACCAGAAATGGCAGGCCCAGAAGAAACAGCCGGCACCGAATCTAAGCTCACCTCGGCCAGCGGAGTACATCTGCCCACGGCACGTGTCAGTGAAGCTCGGCCGATTGAGGAAATTCACGTCGACGACCTTCTGCGTCTGGTCGTCGAAAAGAAGGGATCGGACCTCCATCTGGCGGCCGGGGTCCCCCCCGTGCTGCGAGTGGACGGTCAACTGCTCGCCACCAACTACGAGGTGCTTTCCGACTTCGAAGCCCAGCGGATGGTCTACGCCATCCTCAACGACGAGGAGATCCGCGCCTTCGAGACCGACTACGAACTCGACTGCTCCTACCAGCTCAAGGGTATTTCCCGCTTTCGGGTCAACGTCTACCGCGATCGCGGGGCCGTGGCAGCCGCCTTCCGCGTGATTCCGTCGAAGATCCCGACTGTACGCGAGCTAGGCCTGCCCATGGTGCTCGAAGATCTGAGTCGTCGCCCGCGCGGCCTGGTCCTGGTGACGGGACCCACCGGGTCCGGCAAGTCCACCACGCTGGCCGCCATGATAGGGCAGGTGAACAACGAACGTTCCGTCCACATCATCACCATCGAAGACCCGATTGAGTATCTGCACACGCATCGGCGCAGCTTGATCAACCAGCGCGAGCTGGGGGCCGACACCAGAGGCTTTCCGGAAGCGCTCAAGCACGCCTTGCGCCAGGACCCGGACGTCATCCTCGTGGGCGAGATGCGTGACTTGGAGACCATGGCGCTGGCCATCACGGCGGCCGAGACCGGTCACCTGGTGTTCTCCACCGTTCACACCAACAGCGCCGCTCAAACGGTGGACCGAATCGTGGACGTGTTCCCGCCGGGGCAGCAGGAGCAGATCCGCATCCAGCTTTCCAACAACATCGAGGCCGTTCTCTCCCAGCAGCTCATGGCGCGCGCGGGCACTCCCGGGCGTATTGCCGCGATGGAGATAATGATTGCCTCGCCGGCGATTCGCAACCTGATCCGAGAGGCGAAGGCCCACCAGATCACCTCCATTATTCAGACCAGCGCGCATCTCGGAATGCAAACCATGGATCAGTGCTTGCGCGATCTGTACCAGCGGGGACTAATTACGTACGAGGATGCCATGAGTCGCGCGATGAACCAGGAAGAGTTGAAGAAGATGCTCTTCACGCGGGGTGAAGAAGCCTAGGCCGAAGGCGCTCTGAGGAGGCGACGCGATGGCGACTTACAACTACGTGGCCAAGGATGCTCTGGGCAAAGTCATCACCGGCACCTCAGAGGCCGAAAACGAGCAAATCCTGGTTCGACGGCTGCGGGAGAAGGGCTACTGGGTTCAGAAAGTGAACCCGGCCCGGGCCGCGGCACGGCCTCAGGCGCGCCCCAAGGGCGGAAAAGGCTTCAGCTTCGGCCGCGTCAGCGGCCGGGACCTGGCCATCTTCTGCCGCCAGTTCGCCACCATGATCGATGCCGGCGTTTCGCTGGTACGCTGCCTCGCGGTTCTGGAGGAGCAGACCGGCAGCGCTCGCCTGAGGCAAATCATCCAGGAGATCCAGGGCGCCGTGGAGTCAGGAGAGACCCTCTCGCGGGCCCTCAGTCGCTGGCCTCGCGTATTCAGCAACCTCTTCGTGGGACTCGTCCGGGCCGGCGAGATCGGCGGTGTACTGGACGAGACCCTGAACCGTTTGTCCGTGTTCTTGGAAGAGAACGAGAGACTGCGACGCAAAGTCAAGTCGGCCATGACCTATCCGGTCTTGGTTCTGTTCTTCGCCACCGCCGTCGTAATCGGCCTGGTGACCTTCATTCTGCCGCAGTTCGTGCAGGTCTTCAAAGAGCTTGGGATCAGCGAAGAGCTTCCCGCCCCCACGCGTCTTCTCATCCAGGTCAGCAATTTCCTCACCACCAAATGGTACATGGTGATAATCGGCGCCGTACTTCTCTTCATCTCGTTCTCGCAGTACACCAGGACGCAGATCGGTCGTCGCCACCACGACTGGGTCAAGCTCAAGGTGCCGATCTTCGGCGCCCTCAACCATAAGATAGCCTTGGCCCGATTTTCGCGGACGCTCAGCACGCTGCTGGTGAGCGGCGTCCCCATCCTGCAGTCTCTGGAGACGGTTGCCGGAGCGGTGGACAACGCGATCATATCCGAAGCGATCCTGGCCGCGCGAGCCGCCATCCGTGAGGGAGAGCAGATCGGCGATCCCCTGCAGCGCAGCGGTATGTTTCCGCCCATGGTCGTACAGATGGTGGCCATCGGGGAGGAGACCGGCTCGCTGGACAACATGCTCTCCAAGGTCGCCGACTTCTACGAGTCAGAGGTCGACGCCACGCTCGCCAGCCTAACGGCCATGCTGGAACCACTGTTGATTGTCACTCTGGGCGTGATCGTCGGGTTCATCGTGATCTCGATGTTCATGCCCCTGGTCAGCGCTATCAGCCAGCTGCAGCAGGGCACATGAGCCCGTTGGCGGACGTCTTCCGGATGGCGGGCCCGCGGGCGATTTTCGATGTGACGGTGTTCGCGTTGGGCTGTGCGGTCGGCAGTTTCCTGAACGTCTGCATCTACCGCATGCCCCGGGATCGCTCCGTGATATCGCCGCCTTCGCACTGTCCTCAGTGTGGCGCCCGGCTGGGAGCTGTCGACTTAGCGCCGCTGCTCAGTTTTCTTGCTCTTGGACGCAAGTGTCGGCACTGCGGCGGGGCCATATCCTGGCGGTACTTCGTCGTAGAGCTGATGACGGGACTGGTTTTCGTCGTCGTGTGGGAGACATGCGGCTTCGGACTGCAACAACTGCCATACTTGATCTTCGCCGGGGTCGTGATCGCAGTGATCTTCACCGATGTCGACCACATGATCATACCGGACAAGCTCGTCGTCGCGGCGCTGGTCGCGGCCCTGCTGAGCGGAGCAATCGTCGCCGCAACCGGACGTGTGCCCCTCAGATGCTGCCCAGTCGATCTCCCAGCTCATCTTCCCGCACTGGTGCGCTTCGCCGCCGGCGGCCTGATGGGATTTGGGTTGTTCGTTGGCATCCGGGGATTCAGCCAGCTGCTCTTCCGTCGAGAGGGAATGGGGTTCGGGGACGTCAAGCTGGCCGGAGCCATTGGCGCCATGCTGGGGCCGGGCCTGGCGCTGCTGAGCTTCGCTCTGGCGATCGTTGCGGGAGCCGTTCTCGGCTTGGCTCTGCTGGGGCTGAGACTGCGACGGCGCATGGAATACCTTCCCTTCGGACCGTTTCTCGCGGCCTCGGCGCTGGTGACACTGGTTGCGCCGGAGGCTCTGCGGGCCGCCGCGCAGGACGCCTACGTGCGCTGGTTATCGATGTTCGGACTGTGAAAGGCGTTTGACGCCCTTTCCCGTTCGGGTATTGCAGGAATAGGACGGTTTCCGACCGTCCGGCTGCCCTGGCTAGGCCAGGCAGGAATAGATGAGCGAGGTGCAAGCATGACACGTCTGCGCAACCGGCGAACCGGATTCACTCTCGTCGAGCTGCTGGTCGTAATCGCCATCATCACCGTGCTCATCGCCATCGCCCTGCCCGTCTATTCGCGCGTCCGAGAGAGCGTCCGACAGAAGGCCTGCATGGCCAACATGATGCAGATCGCCACCGCCATCCGACTCTACCGGATGGATGAGGGATTCTATCCGGGGCCGTACCAACCGGCGACCGGGGTCGGCGGACTGAACGATCTCTACCCGACCTACCTGCCTGACCGTCGCGTCTTCATCTGTCCCAACGACAACACCGACACCGTCCAGTACCAGCAGATGAGCATCGGCGGCGTGACCCTCGGCGAACTGATGGAGAACGTCAACTGGGCGGACAGCATGGCTAATCCCGCCAACTTCGAAGCGCGCTACTCCAGCTACAACCTGCTCTACAATTGGCTCGGCTACGTGCCGCCCCCAAGCCGCTACCCCGACCTGCCGTGGACCGCGCCGGCCGCCGGCGAAGATGAAACCAGCATGCGGATGGAGACCCAGGTCTGGGGCACGAGCAAATGGCTGATCGGAAACGGCGCCAGTCTCAGCTTGGTGTACGCCTGGCGCTGCGCGCAGGACGACCTGACCTACATAGACCGCGATCTGCTGAAGTACTATCTCGGTACGCAGATCTACTGGTCGGACTACGATCCAGACAGCTACGACGAGTCGGACCCGACGCGGCTTTCCGACCATCTGAATCGTCCGCTTTGGTACCCGGCCGACCCG
>CAZWRO010000009.1:13612-16976 GCA_964635365.1 uncultured bacterium
GCCACCTACGACTGGGCGACGCAGCCCAGCAATATTCGCTGAGTTGAACGCGCCGCTCTCGTGCGGCCGCGCGCGCTCGTGCCGGACAAGCGCGTTTGTGTTGCCTCCGCAGACTGGGGATAAGTTGATCAGATGACACAGACGACACAACGGCGGAAGTGCGGCCCCGTCGCCATCAACCGTGGTCCGCGCCGCGGTCCGGCAGGCGGGTTCACGCTGGTCGAGATGGTCGTCGTGCTGGCTGTCCTCGCCGTGCTGATGGCGATCATTGTCCCCACCTACCAGGCCATGGCCGCACAGAACCGTCGCAGCATGTGCGCCGCTAACATGAAGGCCATCGGACAGGCCCTTGCGCTGTTCCGAGATGACTATGGATGCTTTCCGCCGGATGCCACCGAGTTTGTTTGGACGGAAGAAGCCCTCGAGCAATACCGTTCCGACTACGGCGCCGATCCACCGGGCGACAGCAGCGTGGCCACGCTCGTGGGCGCCGCCTACGACCCGGACGGGAACCGAATCGATACCGGCGTTCGCGGAATGGGCCTCTTCACCCTCTACTATCTGGGCGCTTACGCCCCCGCCCTGCCGCCCGATACCTCCGAGCCTCGCCTGACCTCCGAGCTGCGCGCGGAACTGGAGGCCGATCGAGAGGGCCTCAACGGATTGCCCTGGTTCCGCGGCAGCGGGTATCTGACCAAACTCGAAACCTTCCATTGCCCCTCCAACAACACCGAACTGCAAGACGAGGATCTGGTCCTTCGCGACCAGCTTCCGTACCTTGGCGGATGGAACAACTACGACGTCTACTATCGCCGGAACTTCTGGGCCGAGAACCGTCGTCCCGGACCGGACGATGACAACCGCAATCTCTTCCAGCCCTATCCACCGGCTGACACGGTGGTAACCTGGTGCCCGCATCATCGCACCTCCGGCGCACCTTCCGGGCCCGGCGTGCCGCGAACTCCTAACCCGGGCGACCAGGACCTGGTGTTGTTTGCCGATGGGACCGTGCGGCGGATGACGAGTCAGAAGCTCAACCGTATGTTCGAGCAGCCCCCTTCGGGCGCGGGATGGCCCGAAGGACCCATCATGTAAACTGTCGTATGAGGGTAACGTGTTAGGCGCGCGAGTATCGAGTCGGGGAAGGTTCCGTTTGAGTTCTTATCTTGGACAAAAGCTTCCCGGTTCAGCAACGGTCCGCCGCGGGCCGGGCTCCCGCGCGAGGACCCGGGCGTTTACGCTCATCGAGGTGCTGGTCGCCCTCGTCGTCCTAATGATCGGCGTCTACGGCATGATCCGGATTTTCCCCCGGGGCTATTCAGCCATCGAAGCGAGCCAGCAGCGCACTACGGCCGCTCAGTTGGCGGAGGCGGAGATCGCCCGTTGGCTGCTTCACCCCGAGGCCCTTCCCGATGCCATTGTCGCCACCGACTACGAAGGCAATCTCATTCCCGCCACGCTCACCAACAGCAGCGTGAATCTTCAGAGCGTCCTGGTCTACGGAGAACTCGCGGCGCGACTGCCCGGCACCGCGACCTACGGCGCGCTGGCCCTCAGCCCCGAACAAGTGCTGGACTTGCAGCGGCTCGCCGTGGGACTCGTCTACGACCCGACTGACCTCACCCCCAGCCAGTTCGACGCCGCCCTCGGACTCCTCGGAGCAGACACGGCCACCCTGCACCCTAACTGGCAACCAAATAGCCTCTACCTGCCGCGCACCGTAATCGGCGAGCAGATCGACATTCGGCGACTCGGCGCCGGGAATCGCACGGTCGAAGAAGAGGGAGAAGCCGGCCCCGGCGTTCCCTTCTACTTGCTGTCACACGCGCCGCTGGACGTGCTTCGAGTTATCGGGGAAGACGTCGTATACGTCGACATCTACGACGCTCGCCAGTGGCGGTATATCCGGTGGCCCGGCGCGGCCGCTGCCGTTGTCCTTCAGGACCGCGAGTTCACCTCCGACCCCGATACCGGCCTCCTCTACTTCGGCCCGCACAATGTCGCGGCCTCGGCCCCCGGCTACACGCGCGAGTTCAAGATCGACTACTCCAGCAATATTGCGGGCGTCGCCACACGCATCTTCGGGGCTCGGCTGGAAACCGGTCCCACCGGCGCCGGCGCGGCCACAGACCCGCTCGACCCGTTGCCCGGCGACCCCACAAACCTCCAGGTTTACGAGCGCCTGGTGCCGCTCACCGAAGAAGAATACCTGGACGGTGAGCTACAGCGGACCGATGCTCCTGCCCGGCGCAACGTCTACTACGTGGACTACGAGACGGCCATCAGCGGGCGCATCGAGTTTCCCTTGGTCCTGCAAATCGCTCCGCACGTAGGCGACATCACGCTCGCCAAAGTCGATTACCGAGTGATGGACTGGCAGATCCTCGTCTTCGATGTAGAAGTCCCTCCGGACGGCACGGTCCAGCTTCCGGTCAACCGCATCAAAGGCCCCACCTACACCAATCCGCCGCGCCAGACCCGCGCCCAAGAAGTCGCCCGCGGCATCAAGGCGTTCTACGACACGAACGGGAATGAAGTCCCGCCCGAACGGGTTGAGAGCAGCTACGCCTACGTCGTCGCGGTCGATCGTCAGAGCGGCGAGATCCTCACCGACCACGAAGGAGTGGACTGGCCGAGTAACCCTTGGGAGCGGCGGCATCGCTTCCGCGTGAACTACCGCGACGGCCTGCTCTACTTCGACTACGATCAGTGGGAAGTCTGGGGGTTCGACGCTGAGGTGGACACGCCCGAGCGTTCCGGCCGCACCTATCGCATATTCTGCCGCGCCCAAGGCGATTGGGCCGTGCAGTTGATGCCCGCCGTGCGCAGCTACGCACGCGCGGCGCTGGAAAACGGCCCGCCGGGGCCGAACTACCCCTACGGTCGGCCGGGGGGACCGGCCGTCGGCGGTCAGACCGGTCTGCTGACCTATGCCTGGGGAGTTCCCGAGTCCAGGAGCCAGCTCTTCTTCCCGCTCAGCGAGTCGGGCCAGACGGTGTCCATCGACTACTACTATGAGGACGCCGACGGCAACGACATCTTCGTAGCCGGCGAAGTGCGCAGCATTGGCGCTCCTCAGATTCGCGCGCGCGTTCAGGAATGGCCCGTTCCCTACGAGTGGGCCTGCCCGCTCGACGAGCAGTTGGCCCACGAGCCCAACGACTGGGGGCCGATTGCAGTCCACGGCCTCAGCCTCCGCACGCGCGCGACGTGGGCAATCAGCGGAAGAGACTATACTCTGCAAGACCTCGCTTCGGCTCTGGATGAGGAGCGGACCGCCCGCGCGACTCTCAGCGAGACGTGGAAACAGGTGGTCCTCACCACCTACCTGAGCCGTGCCCCGATCTAATATGAGTGTGACCTC
>CAZWRO010000009.1:17076-21578 GCA_964635365.1 uncultured bacterium
TGGCCGACGCCATGTACGTGCAGCTCGACATGTACGACGAATCGATAATCGCCTTCGTTCCGCCGTTACGCGTCGACCCGGATGATCCGAACAGCGACGTAGTCACCCCGCCGCGTCCGGACTGGAGCCGCGCCATTCGCTACTGGCAGGCGCTCTACGATCCCACCAGGAACTACAACCCCGGCACCTATCTGGGCTTGGGCAACACCTACTTCGTCGCCCGCACGGTGGTGCCGAACCCCCTAAGCTATGACGATCCCTGGAACCGCTGGAGTCAAGATTGGGTTGACGAGCAGAACGACGAGGCGGCCGAAGGCATCACCAACTGGTCGCCCATCTCGCGCGTCGTGCATACCGATATAGACTGGCGGTTCGAGGGCAGCGATTTCGGCCTGCGCAATGTGACGCTCCAGCCCGGCTTCCCCTACTTGGCGGTCCAGTACCAGTTGCACGAGGACGCCATTGACGAAGCCGAGGCCACCCGCGCCTATCGCGATTACGTCGTGGGCCTAACCCCCAACGCACTCGACTACGACGCCTCCCATCTGGAGTTCGCCCCCGCCGTCGTCGCCGGGGAATGGCTTCGGCCTCTCGCCGAGCCCACCGGAGTCGACTACTCGGTGTATCGCTCTCGCTATCCACTGTGGCGCCTTGGCGCCCCCTATACGGGATGGGCCTCCATTGCCGAAGACCAGCTGCTGGGATTCCTGGACACCCTCTACTGGGCGCGCGACCCCTTCCTGCTGATACATCGCTGGGAACCTGAACAGCAGCGCTACCTCTTGCGCGCGGCCGGTGTATTCGACCCTCGCACGCGCACCATGAGGATAATGAATCTCGGCGCGGCCGGCGGCGAACCGGCGGCGATCTATGACACCGCCGAATATCCTTACGTGTCGCCGACGGCCTGGATAGCATTCGGCATCGATTGGATCGACGGCTCCCTACACTGCGCGCTCCCTCCCTGGGCCGATCGCGCCTCCATGCAAGCCGAGCTGCCGTACGCCGTGGGTCCCGGCCTGCTCGCGGTCGACAGTTCGCCTGAAGGCCAAACGATATACAACCTGGGACTGCCCCCGTGGGCCGCACGCATGATCGACGGCACCGCCTTCAGTGCCTTCATTCTTTCCGATTCCGTCGAAGTGTATGCCGACACCTTCGACGGCAGCGATTTCACCGGCCTTCCCGACCGCCTGCTGACGCAGGTGGAGTGCACCCCGAGGGAGGGCATGGACCAGTTCCAGCTCGGGACCGACCCCTCCGCGGCAGCTTTCACCCATGGCCCACACTACGGATGGCTGCGCTTCCCGCAGACGCTTGGAGATGGCGTCGACGCCAATCTGCACACCTTCTGGATCGACTACCGCTGGCGAAACAACGGCTACTGGGAAAGCGACGTGGAGTACCCCGACCTCATTTCCGCCTACTACCGGACCGCGGCCGTAATCGACATTAGCCTCTCAGTGATACGTGCCGACCTGAGCGCGAGGGCCGGGCAGCGCATTAGCCAGTCGGCTAACATGACCCGCCGCGTCAAGTTGCGCAACCTAGTGCGTGAGATCCGCCATGCCGAAGATTAGTCAACGGACGAGCAGAACCGTGATCCGAGGCCTTCCGCGATTCCGCAGGGCCGCGCGCACTCACCACTCATCCCGCGGGCAAGCCCTCTTCATCGCGGTGCTCGTCCTCTTTGCCGTGGCCGCGCTTGCCGCCCTCTTCGTAGCCATCATTAGCTCCCACTTGGTTCAGGTCACCCGCCACAGCGAAGTCGTCGAGCTGCGCCAGATCGGAGAGGCGGGGCTTCGCTTCGCCAATGAACAGCTCACCTACTCCATTGCCGGGGCCGACTGGCGACCCAGGGCGAGCTCCTATAAATGCGGCCGGGGCTGGGTGGATATCGACGTCACCTACGGCCCGGCCCCCAACGATCTCCAGAGCCGGTTCCTGCGCATCGTCGCCAGTGCCCGGCTGCCCGATAATCCGTTCCTCCGACACACGATTGTCGCCCTGAAGCCGGTGCTGCTCACGGATTACGCGCGCTTCATCACCGACCGCTACGAGAGCAACGAGCCCGCGCGGCTCGGGGTCTTGGGGGTTGAACTGGGAGGGCAGCCGAGGGCCGATCAGGTGGTGGCGCTCGACATCGACGGCCCGATTCGCTGCAACACCGATCTCATCTTATACGGCAATTCCTGGATTCACCTCCACCGCGTCGACGGAGTGGTTCCCGGAGAGACAGGCACGTGGCGGGACTTCCTGATTCTTCGCGATGACAGGATCGAAGTCTCCGGCGAGCTTCTGCCGGGAGCGCCGGACCCGTTCGGATCGGTGCCAGCCGGGCTGACGCTGATGATAGACGCAGACCTGCCCTTCGCCAATGTATTCAGCCCCCTCGCGGCGGAACAGAGCAGCTACCTCTATGGATATCCCGACGCCTGGGAGGGCCCGACAGGCCCGCCCATTCCCAACAGCCGACGCCTGCTGGCAAATCTCCCTCCCATCACCGGCGCTATGGGGGAGTGGCTGGAGGCGGAGCCACTGGCGCTTCCACGCGTCCGACCGCCCGACATCCACGCGCCCGACACGCAGATCAACCGCTATCTCGCACTCGCGCGTGACTCGGGTGTCTGGCAAGAGAGTGCCGGGGGCGGCTTCTACAACACCGGCGCCTACGGCTGGGCGTGGACCAACCGCGGTGGGATCTACATCGACAACATCGGTGACATTCAATACGATCACGATCTCGACCTGCTTCGCCACAACTGGGTCGGATCCATAGGCGTCCATCTGCCCGGCGGCGACCTGCGCGACAACAGCACGAGCGGCCCCATCTCCGGCCCCGCCGATTGGTGGGATAAGACCGGGCGTTACTACGCGCCCCCGGGCGCCGAAATCATCCTCCACGGCGAAGCGGCTTGCCCTTATATCGAAATCGTCCGCCACGATCTGAGAGATATCGGCGGTGTCCTGCACTACTGGCAGCAACCCGACGGCACGCCCCTTCTCTATACCAGTGCCTACCAATTCCCCGGCAACCCTTGCGACTCGGTCCCACAGACTGAAACCTTGGGCGTCGACGGCGCGACAGCCATCTTTCCGTTCCCCCCCAATGGCGTGATCTACTTCGAAGGCAACGTGCGCGTGCGCGGGATCATGCCCCCGGTCCGGACCGGCCTCGCCCCGGAAACCTACTGCAGTGATACCTATGAGTTGGATACGGGCCGGGCTCGACGCTACGATGTACAGGTAGTCTCCGGCGCCACCATCTACATCGAGGGAGACATACTGGCTCCACGGGCGGCCGGACTGCTGACGACTTTTCAGGACGACATCGAGCGGGGGTCGCGGCTTGCGCTGTTGGCGCGTGACTACGTCTGCGTCAACACTACCGCTCTGAACCCGCGTCCCGCAGACCTGGTTCCCAGGCCGGATCTCGCACAAAGCGATTACTACAACGACGCCCAGCCGCTCTACCCGCCGGATGCCGGCGGCCTCTTGGCGCCTCCCTACTACTGGCGGTTCCAGGGACCGGAGAACGATGTCAACTGGGGCACCCCCAACTATGTCGTACCCACTCTTCCCCAAGGCATAGAGCTCGTCTATCGCAACGTCAGACTCCAGCAGCCGGCCCTGCGCCAGCAGTTCGCCGACCTGCGGCTCATGCTGGGGCACTCCGGCTGGTACGCCGCGAACGGAACCCCGCCGGCCATTGGCGCCCCTCCGGATCCCGCTCTAGCCAATGGCGATAACGACGCCGAAGTCCAAGTGCAGCTCGACATCCGCGGCGTACCCTGGCCGTGGGATAACACTGGCGGGCTGTTGTACAGCTTCCTGCGCCCGGTCGCAGCCGACCCCGCGACCCGAGACGAGTCCGATCACTGGTACATCGATGCCAACGATCAGCTTGAGGTGTTGCCCAACCAGTTCCAGGCCGTCCAAGTCCAGGACCTGGGCAGCGCTCCGACGGTGGAGGCAATCGAGGGAGACGACCTGATCTCCTTCACCTGCCAAGTTGTCCCGGTCGAAAGTCGTCCCAATCCGGGCGACGATCCGACTGCCTGGCAGGTGGATCCGTACGACCTGGCCTATCTGCTCGGGTCGACTGCCATCACGCCACCCCGAACAGCAGATCCCCTGCCCGTGCAGGTGCAAGCACTCATATACGCGCAGAACGGATCCTGGTTCATCCTACCAGGCCCCTGGTTCAACGAAGATGCGGCCAGCAACGCCGGGGCTCTCTACCCCGATTACCACGAGCCGCTGAATATCCAGCTCTCTTTCTACGGCGCCGTCACGGAGAACATGCCGGCCGACCTGGGATACGTCTCCGAATGGACGAGCAAGTGGGGCGGACCCTCTGGTGCGACCGGTGGATTCCTCAGGTACGAGTACGACCCTCTGCTGCGTCTTCCCCGCCAGGAGAGAGAGGGGCTGACGTGGGTGCCATATGTGCGCTTCCCCAATCTGCCACTCACGTCAGACCTGGTGATCTGGGGAGAGCG
>CAZWRO010000009.1:21678-26301 GCA_964635365.1 uncultured bacterium
ATACTTCCTTTTTTGCTTCCTTGCGGAACAGAATCGGGCGTGCTATAATCTAACACTTCAGGGGGCGAATCACGCAGGCAGCGGCGGCTCTCGCGCGTATGCTGCTGGCCTGCACCCCGCAACGAGGATGGGCGAGCGGTCATGGCGGAGCAAGCGATTCTGGGCCTTGACATCGGGACCAGCCACATCAAGTTTGTGGAAGCGCACGTCGGGCGTAACGGTCCCGTCATCGTGAACGCAGGCTTGGGCCCCACCCCGCGCGATACCATCAGCAACGGCGTGATCGTAGACCCCGAGGCGCTCGGCGCCGCGGTGCGCCAGGTGCTCGACGACCACGGCGCGCGAACCCGGAAGGTCGTGAGTTCCGTCGCCAGTCAGTCGTCTCTGGTGGTGCGGCCCATCGAAGTCCCCCGCATGACGCGACAGGAGCTGGCGGACACCATGCAGTGGGAGGTGGAGCGCCACATCCCCTTCGCCGCCAGCGAGGTCGTGATGAGCTATGAGCCGCTCATCGCACCCGAAGATCTCCCCGAGGACGCGCAGAACATGGAGGTCCTTCTCGCCGTGGCCCAGGAGGACATGATCGAAGTCCATGTGCAGACTCTCTATCGCGCCGGACTCGATCCCGTTGCACTCGACGTCGAGCCTCTGTCCGCCTGTCGCGCGCTCATCGATGTCAACCGGGAGCTCGGCGCCTACGATCACACCTACGCGCTGCTCAACATCGGCGCCAACACCACTGACTTCAGCATCATCCGCAGAGGCCTGCTGAACTTCACGCGCCCGGTTCCACTTGCCGGAGACAACGTCACCAACGCTATCGCCGAGGCCCTCGGGTATGAATTCCACGAGGCCGAGCGCATCAAGGTCGAGCAAGGCACTCTCTATATCGACGGTGCCCCTGCCCTTGAGGCTCCGGGCGCACCCGAGCCAGCAGCCCCGGTGGCGCCCGATGGCCCCGGCGCGGTACCTTCCGGAGAAGACGAGGCCGAGGGTCCGACCAAGGTATTCGACCTGGGCGCGGAGGCCGAACCGGCACAGCCGGCGCCGGAAGCCGCCCCCGAGGAGCCATCGACCGGCCCCTTGCCAAGCCTCCACACTCAGGCAACGGGAACCCCGTCGCGACAGATCTACGAAGCCATGCTCCCCACCCTCGTGGAGCTGGTCACCGAGGTGCGGCGTTCCATCGAGTACTACGTCAACCGTTTCCCGGACTCGCAAGTCGACAAGATTCTGGTCTTCGGGGGCACGGCGCGACTGCCGAAGTTCCCGGAGTTCCTCACGAATGAAGTCGGCATATCGGCGGAGCTTGCGAATCCCTTCCAGCAACTGGAGATAGACCCCTCCGGCGTGAGCGCGGAGTTCATTGAAGAAAACGCCTGCTTCATGCCCATAGGTGTGGGGCTGGCCATTCGAGACATGTTGGAATGATCGCGGGTACCGGCAAATGATCAAGATCAACCTGCTACCGGACCACATCCTCGAGAGTCGACGAGTAAAAGCTCTCCTCCGCGTGCTCGTCTTCGTGCTTCTCCTCGAAGCGGGCGCGCTCGCCGCCTATGTCTGGGCGCCGGCCCCGTTCTCCGTCGCCTCCCGTCACAAGCAAGCTCAGAACCGCTTCGACGAGGCGACCGTTCGCGCCGATGAAGTGCGCGCGTTGGAAGAAGAAGTCGCCCAAGTTCGGGCGCGCTATTCGGAGAGAGCGAGTTGGGTGGAGTGGGTGGATGAAGCAGACCGCTTGCCCGATAAGTGGGTTCGCTACTTCACCCTCTTGAACGAGTACCTGCCGGAAGACGTGGTCATCAGCGGTCTCCCGCTGCCCAGCGGGAATGTCCTTAACCTGACCGGGCAAACCAGCGACCTTGCCGCGGCCGCGCGGTGGTATCTCAACATGCTGCGCTGCGAGATGGTCGTCAACAGCCCTGACGCAGTAAGCTTCAGCACCGCGACCGTTGGGTGGCCGGGTACAATGCCCACGGGAGCCATCGCCAAGATGCAGCAAGCGGTGAGCATGCGTGTGCTCCTGAAGCCCGAGTACCTGGACATGCTCATTGCCCCAGCCGCCCCTGCCGGGACCGGCCTGGGAAGGACAGGGGGCTCCGCCGGCGGCGGTCGGATGGGTAGCGGCGGCTCAGGGGGCGCCGCCAGAGGTTCGCGGGCGATGGATAGGGGTGGTAGCGGCCGCAGGGGCATGAGGTAAGGGCCGCCGACAGTGCGTTGCCCTGGCGTGGAGGGCGCGGCATCGTGTGGTTTCTGTGTAACTGGATGACGGCGGAGGAAGAGCGAGGAGTTCTGCGGTGAAGCAGATACGTCTTACGCGAATTCAGGTTCTCATCGCCGGCGCGGCGATCAGCGTTGGGCTTGCCGTGCTGTTCTTCCTGTTCTTCATTAGACCTGTCAACGCCAACACGAGTCGCATCAACGGACGGGCCGCGGAAGAAGAAGAAGTGGCCGCCCGGTTGTCCACGGTGCGCTCCCAGCTCGCCACCGCCGAAGTGGAAGAGAGCGCCGTAACTGCCAGCTACGATGAGATCATGGATACTCGGATGCCCGATATCTCCCTGAAAGATCCCATCGTTGCCATGTTCGACCTCTGGCATCTGCCAGCCGAAGAAGGCGAAGTGATTCAGCGATGGTTTACCTCCACCGGCGCCCAGGTTGCTGGGTACAGCTTCCCCGCCTTCGGCACCGTCCCGCCGCCGCAAGACTGGCGGATGCTACCTCCTCTGAACTGGAATCTTACAGTTCAGGTGGAGGATTTCCCGGCCTTGCTCGAGTGGCTTCAGAAAATACCCGAGGCCCCGCGCTTCTTGGAGCTTCACACGGTCACCATTCAGGGCTCCCGGCAACCCGGACAACCTCTGGTAGCCAGCATACCGGTTACTCTGTACCTCTGGACGAAGGGATACCGGGCTGTGGCCGTGGCCGCGACGGCTGTAAGCGGGGAAGGCGCTGGTCGAGCCGGCGGGCAGACCAGGATGGAGAGCCGAGGAGGCGGGCAGGGGGGGGCGGCGCGCGGCGGCCCGCCCGCCGGGCGCCGCGGCCGTGGAGCCACGGCTGCTGAATAGCCATACCAGCCGTTGGGTTGCGCCGGCCTTCGCCTGAAAAGGCTCTGCGAAGTCTCTGAGCGAAGTGCTGACCCACTTCAGTTGGGGAGTGAGTGATGAGTCCGGCCGATCGAAAAAAGATACTGATCGCAGGTGGCATCGCTCTCGTCGCCATCATTGTATTGATCTTTATTCTGCGGGCGCGTGGCGGTGGCAGTGCCGCTGTCGGCCCGGGAGACTTCGCCGGCGGAGATGTGCAAGCTGAAGAGGGGGCGGCCCCGGCGACTGGGGAGACCCCGGCCGCGCCGGGTGCTACAGAGGCTGCAGCGGGTGAGGGCGAGGCCGCCGAGGGTGAGGCGGCCGCTGTCAGAGCCGGAAACGTCATCCGGATGGGCGGCGGCTCGTCCGTCATGACTCGCGATGACCCGTTCATCACATTCGAGCCCGAACCCGAGCCCACCCCGCCCGAACTTATCGTCAACCTCCCGCCAGTCAACCTCCAGTCCGGAGGCCTGCGACCGGCCGGCATACCGGAAGTCGCCGAGATCGGTCGCCGGCGTGTGGCCGGCCTGCTCTTCAACGACCGTGCCTGGGCCATCCTCGAGCGAGAAGGCGAGACCTTCATCGTCAAGCCCGGAGACAGAATCGACGGGAACCTGATCACGGCCATTGCCCGCGATTCCGTCTTCTTGATCGACGACCAGGGCAGACGCTGGCAAGTGCCTCTGCGAGGTCTGGGGCCGGGTGCCGGAGCATCTGCTCCGGCTGCCAGTCGCATCTCCGGGATGCCTTAGATTCCTCCCGGGATGCCCTAAAGCCGTTAGGGAAGGGCAGACCCGGCCTCGTTCGCGGGGACAATTGAATACTTAACAGTCTAGTCGGGGTGTGATACAATACGCAGCCGGCGCGGGCCCATCTTCTGGGACCCACAAGGCCGCTCAGCCGGCGACGGAGGATAGGAGCAATGATGTTGCGCAACCGGACGCGTGTGCTGCTGATAACGATCGCAGTTGTCGTCACAATGACGGGCGTTCTTGCCTTCAGCGCCTCTGGCTGGGCGCAAATGGAAGAGCGTCGTATCACGCTCGACCTGCGCGATGCTCCGCTGGACGATGCTCTCCGCCTGCTGTTCCGGGACACCCCATACAGCTACACGCTCGCGTCCGGAGTGTCGGGCACTGTCACCCTTACGCTCAACGACGTCACTTTCTCGCAGGCCCTCCGCGCCATTTTAGAGATCCACGATCTCACCTATCGCAGAGAGGCCGGCAATCTATATGTGATCACCCGCCGAGAGGCGACCCCTCTCACTCAGGGGCTGGCTCCCGTTGTCGAGGTGCCGGCCGCTGAGACGCAGATGTACTTTATTGGACCGGGTGGACGCTACGAGCTCCAGTATCTCGATTGCCGACAGATAGCCTCCTGGTTCGGCGGCACCATCATTGAGACGTCACCCATCCCCGTGCCCATCGCAGCTGCCGCAGGAGTCAGCTCTGGCGGATTGGGTGGTGCCACTGGCGGTGGCGGTGCCAGTACCGGTGGCGGCGGTGGTGGTGGCGCCAGTACCGGTGGTGGC
>CAZWRO010000010.1:0-17216 GCA_964635365.1 uncultured bacterium
TAGTTGAAGCGGTTCATGGCTTCGTCGATTCCGTAATAGATCCACGTTTCGAGCGCCATCACGGAGCGTTCGACGACCTCCTCTACGAGGGGCCGCTCTTGGCGGCGGAAGCCTCCCAGGACGTAGTGCATGATGTCCTCCCCTTCCGGGGGCCGGCCCACGCCGAGGCGGAGCCTGGGAAAGCGATCGCTGTGCAGGCGGTTGATGATTGATCGCAGGCCCTTGTGTCCGCCCGCGCTGCCGGAGCGCCGAAGCCGCAGCTTCCCCAGATCGAGGTTGACGTCATCGCAGACGACGAGAAGGTCTGAGAGGGAGCATTGGTGGTGGCGTACGATCTGTGCGACGCAGGCGCCGCTCCGGTTCATGAAGGTCTGCGGACGCACGAGCAACAAGCGCTCCTTGCCGATTTCGCCTTCGGCTTGAGTGGACTGGTGGCGGCCCCGCCGAAAGCGAATTCCGCGGTGTGCCGCCAGCGCGGCCACCACGCGGAAGCCCAAGTTGTGGCGCGTCCTTCGGTAACGGAGGCCTGGATTGCCGAGTCCGACGATGATCTTCATTTCCAATGTGGGTTCGGCGGGCAGAAAGGGGTTCCCTGCGGCCGGCTTCGACAGGTGTCGGAAACGCAGGCGGCGGAGGGGTTCCTGAGAGAGGTGGAGCCCCCGGCGCGACTCGAACGCGCGGCACGGGCCTTAGGAGGGCCCTGCTCTATCCACCTGAGCTACGGGGGCCTCTGCGCTTCCGTCGAGGTATCTGACAGGACTAGTCTAACAACGCACCAGGCGCGCGTCAAGCGAGGCAGGAAGGCGGCGGGGTTTGGAGAAAAGCAGGCGATGGAAAGGGTTGGGAAGGTAGCATGCCAGACCGCATCGACTTGAACGGCGAGGACGGGGGACCGGAAGACCTGCAAGATGCCTTTAGGCAGCTTGAGAAGCAGCAGAAGGAGGCTGCCGAGAAGCCGCCCGAAGAGCCAAAGGCCAAACCGCGCCCGGACATCAAGGACGCCGTTCTCCAGATCAAGGAGCAGCGGGAGGAGGCGGAGCGGGAGCCGGAGGTCAGCCCGTGGCCGCGCAGACTACGCTGGTCGATCATCGGCTTCGGCCTAGTTACGGTGCTGGTGGCGACCGCCATGCTGCTCTGGCCCACCCCGATGCCGGCGCCGGCGTTGTCGCCTAGGGGGGCGGTCCGCGGATTCTGGAGTGCCCTCATTGAGGAAAACTACGAGGGGGCGACGGTCTTCTATCCGAGCATGGTGGATCGTTACGGGAGCCGGAAGCAAGCGGCGCTGCGGCTGCAGGAGGTGTTTCGGGAGGATCCGCCGGTGCGTATTTCGTCGATTGGATCGGCGGAGTCGGTGCCGGAGTCGGACGACATTCGGGTGAGCTACGAGATCTTCCTGCGCAGCGGCCGCCCGCGCACGGGAGAGGCGATAGTATCGGGGGCGGACCTCGAAGAAAGCGGCTACGTCATAATTACCGGCATTTGAATGCCGGCCATCACCGGCATTTAAATGCCGGCGTCCCGTCCGCAGGCGATCACGAGCCGCCGTGCAGCGCTCTGAGCAGCATCACCTCTTCCACTCGCCGCAGGTCTGCGGCGGGTTCAACGCCGGCAATCTTGCCCGGGGTGTAGGGATCGGTTTCCACCGAGATGACGGTGCCGACGCGCAGTCCCTTGGGGAAGATATCTCCGGTGCCCGCGGTGAGAAGTAGGTCTCCAGGCTGGACGTCGGCCTCCGGGCCGAGATAGCGAAGATCGCAGCGCCAGTTGCCGGCTCCCTTAAGGATTCCCGTCTCACGAGATCTCTGGACTCGCACCGCCACGCCGCTGGCCGGGTCGGTCAGAGGCAACACGTGAGCGGTGTGGTTCGCCACCGCGTAGACCTGTCCGACCACGCCCGCACTGGTAACCGCCACGTCCTGCGGACGAGTGTCGTCGGCGCTTCCGCGGTCGAGGACCAGGTAGGAGAGCCAGCCGCCGCTGCCGGCGCCGATTACGCGAGCGACGCGCGCCGACCGCGCATCTGTCAGGTAGGCGCGGAGCAGCGCCCCTTCCCGCGCGCTCTCCGCCTGCTGTTCCTCGAGGTGGGTGAGCGTGGAGCGGAGCTGGGCCACTTCTTGCGTGAGGCGCTCATTCTCTCTCGCCAGGCCGCGGCTGTGCGCGACGAGGGCCCAGGAATCCTCTCCCCAGCGGGTGGCCCCGAGGACGACCCTCTGAACGGGAGAAGCGACGGCACAGACGGCCGTGTCGAGCCAGCAGCTTTGACCGGCCTGCTGCGCCGCGCGCTGCCAGGCGTCCAGGGCAAGGGCGAGAACAACCAGCATGGCGAGGAGCAGGAGCGTCCGTGTTCGTTGATCGTCTAGCCGGGCGATCATTCCATCCCTACTCTAGCACTTGCTGAAGACAGGCGCAAACCGGTCGATGTCCTCCAATACCCGTCCGGTTCCGAGCACGACACAGGCGAGAGGATCCTCGACAATACGTACCGGCATGTGCGTTTCTTCGTGGAGGCGAAGGTCGATTCCTCGAAGCAGGGCTCCGCCGCCGGTGAGGACGATTCCGCGCTCCATGATGTCGGCGGAGAGCTCGGGCGGGGTCTCTTCGAGAGTCATCTGAATGGCCTCGATAATGCTGCGAACGGGCTCCATGACCGCTTCTCGGATCTGCTCGGAGGTAACCTCCACGGCCTTGGGGAGCCCCGTCAGGAGGTCTCTGCCGCGGGCGACAGTTACCCGCTCCTGGCCGTTCATGGGGTAGGCTGACCCGACCTCGAGCTTCAGGTGCTCCGCCGTGGGAGAGCCAATGGCGAGGCTGAACTCGTGGTGCATGTAGGCTATGATGGCCTGGTCCATCTCGTCGCCTGCGACGCGTGCGGAGCGGCCCTGGACGATGCCGTTCATGGCGATGACGGCCACCTCACAGGTGCCGCCACCGATGTCGACAACCATGCTTCCGATGGGCTCGGACACAGGCAGGTTCGATCCAATGGCCGCGGCCATGGGTTCCTCGATCAGGAGTGCGTCCCGCGCGCCGGCGCGCAGGATGGCGTCTCTGACGGCGGATCGCTCGACCTCCGTGATGCCGGAGGGAACGCCGATTACGACGGTGGGATGGACGAGCGCGCGGCGCCGATGGGCGCGCCGCATAAAGTGGCGAAGCATGACTTCGGCGACGTCGAATTCGGCGATGACCCCGTCTTTGAGCGGCCGGACGGCTTCGATGCTTCCGGGTGTGCGTCCGAGCATGCGTTTAGCTTCGGCGCCCACGGCGAGCACTGAGCCGTTGCTTCGGTCGACGGCGACCACTGACGGCTCGCGGAGGATGACGCCCTTGCCGCGGACATGCACCAGTGTATTCGCCGTGCCGAGATCGATTCCGATATCGCGAGAGAACCGCGACCAAACACGCCGCCACAGATTCATCTACGCCGACCTCACCCCTTGGCGCCCGACACCCCCAATCGCCGTCTGAACGCGGCCAGCATCTCGGTCAGCTTTGGGATAGGGAGTCCGATGACGTTGGTATAGCAACCCCTGATTACGCGAACCAAGGCCGCGCCTTCGCCTTGTATGGCGTAGGCTCCGGCCTTGTCCATGGGCTCACCGGTGCTAACATACCATTCGATCTCCCTTTGGGATAGGCTGCGAAAGGCAACCTCCGTGCGTTCGTATCCCACCATATGTTCGGAACGCGACACAAGAGCCAGGCCTGTATAGACGCGGTGGCGGCGGCCGCTGAGGTGTTGGAGGGTGCGGCGAGCGTCGGCGCGGCTCGAAGGCTTGCCTAAGAGCTCGCCATCGCAGACGACAATAGTGTCGGCGGCCAGCACTAGGTCTCGCGCGCCGGCGGGAACGGAACGGGCCTTGCGCAGGGCCGCTCGCTTAACGAACGCGGCCTGGCTGCCGCCGGCGGGGCCGGGCGGCAGCTCGGATAGGGTGGGGACGACTACGCGAAAGCGAAAACCAGCCGCCTGGAGGAGGTGCTGGCGGCGGGAAGACTGGGAGGCGAGAATGAGCATGGTCAGAGCCGCCCCGGTCGCATCAGCGCGAGCGCGAGGACGAGGCCCAGGAGAATGCCGGCGACCATTGCGGAGAGCCCCAACCCAAGCTGTAGGCGAGTTGTAGCGCTGGAGAGATAGAGGGCGCTGCAGAGAAGCAGCGCGGCCGCGAGAACGCTCAGCGCGAGGCGGTTGAGGCCGCGCGTCAGCGTATTCCAGCGGGTATCCGCTCCAGGGTCTTCGATACGAAGGCGTAGATTGCCGTGTTCGAGGAGGGATAATACGTTGTCCAGTCTGGCGGGCAGCTTTGCGAGGCGGCGTCCGGCGGCCTCCACCCCGCGGACGAGCTGTTCAGACACGGCGGCCGCGCTGAACATGGCCTTGCGCGCTTCCTCGACAACAGGCTCGGCGACCGCGCGGGAGTCGAAGGTGGGGTCGAGCTCGCGGCAGATGCCCTCGGTCATCAGCAGGGCCTTGCCGACAAGAGAGAGCTCGGGGGGAAGGCGCATGTGGTGAGTCCACATGGTGCGCAGGACGCTGGTGAGCAGCTCCCCCATAGGGAACTCCTGCCTGGGGAGGGTGACGAAGCGGTCGAGGATTCTGCCCACGTCGGCGCGCAACGCCGTCAGATCGGTGTCCGGTCCGAGAGTGCCCAACTCGGACATGACCGTCACGAGGCCGTCGACATCGTCCTGGTAGACGCGAAGCATGGCCTCGGCCAGGAGACGCCGCATGCGGAGATCCAGGTGGCCCACGATGCCGAAGTCCAGGAGGAGGATGGTGCCATCCTCCTCAAACAGGACGTTCCCCTGGTGTGGGTCGCCGTGGAAGAACCCGTCCACGAACATCTGATGGAGCAGACAGCGAGCCAACTCGGCGGCGACGGCGGGCCTGTCGAGCTCGGCGAAGGGGCCGGACAGCCGGTCGACGCGGCGGCCCTGAACTCGTTCCGTGGTGAGCACGCGTCTGGTCGTCAAGCTCCATATGACTGCGGGGAGGCGCACCTTCATCCCGGCGGACTCGAGGTTGCGCGCCAGTCGTTCTGCATTGTGCGCTTCGAGGGTGTAGACGAGCTCGTCCTCGATCTGTGTGGCAAAGCGGCGGACGAAGGTTGGCAACTGATAGCGCTGCAGGGAGGGGACCTGGCGATGGAGGAGGTGCGCCACGTCGAACAGGATCTGGAGATCTCCCTCGACGATACGATTGACCCCCGGCCGCAGCACCTTTACGGTCACCTGGCGTCCGTCCCGCAGCGTCGCGGCATGGACCTGGCCCAGAGAGGCGGCCGAAATGGGAATTGGGTCGATATGCTCGAAGCACTGTTCGAGGGGTCGCCCGAGCTCGGTCTCGATGACACTCCGGAGCTCCTCAAAGGGGATCGCCGGGGCATCGTCCTGGAGATGGCGCAGCTCCCTGACGACCGGAGGCGGCAGGAGATCGGCGCGGGCGCTGAGGACTTGCCCGAGCTTGATGAAGGTGGGGCCCAGCTCTCCCAGGGCCAGGCGGAGACGTTGGGGGCCGGAGAGATGGGCGTATTCCCTGGCGATTCCGCGGCGTCTACCCAGCGGGAAGAAGCGCGCCAGGTCGAACTGATCGAAGACATAGCCGAAGCCGTAGTCGAGGACGAGGACCGAGAGGATCTCCCGGACGCGCCGCAGATTACGTAGGCCGATTGCCAGGTTCATCGGCTAACCTTGTCGGGTCGGATGGCAGCCTCCTCGCTACTGATTGAGCTTGTTCTCCAGTGCCGCCAGGCGCTCCTCGAGCTTCTCCAGGGCGGAGCGGCGCGCGACGTCGCCCTTGCTCATGGCCCGTTCGACGGCCTCGGACACAAACTCTTCTATCTTCTCTCTCTGACTCTGGCCCCGCTCCATCATATGGGAGACGAGCTTCTTACCTTCGTCCTTGCTCACGGCGCCACGCTTGACTAAGTCGTCGATGATCTTCGAGGCGCTCTCTCGCGTGAGCAGCGCAGCCCCGAGGCCCAGCTCAATCGTCTTCTCCAGTAGCTCGCGCCACGATGCAATCTTCGTGTCGTCCGTCATCGGTGTCGTTCCTCCTATGCTTGTTGGACTTGTCTATGCACCAACTACGGGTATCGGCTCTCCACAAAACTGGCAGCGCCCGTCGCGCAGGGAAACGCGGGAAACCGCGAACCCATGTCGCTCGATTACGACCTTGCCGCACGATGGACAGATGGTGCTCTCTCCCTCCTCCTCCGAGATGTTTCCGACGTAGACATAGTGGAGCTTCTTCAAGGCGAGATCGCGCGCGTGAACGAGGGTTTCGCGGGGAGTGGGGGGCTCGGTGAACTTATAGGCGGGGTAATAGCGGGAGAAATGCAGGGGGAGTTCCGGGTCCACACCGGCGACCCAATCCACGAGGGATGTAATATCCGCGTCGGTGTCGTTCCAGTTCGGAACAATGAGGTTGGTGACTTCCACAAGACAGCCATGCTCCTTGGCGATTTCCACTGTCCGGCGCGGCGGCTCGGGGAGACCGTGGCAGAGCTCGCGGTAGAAATCGGGATTCATGGACTTGATGTCCACGTTCATGGCGTCGATGGCAGGGAGCAGCCGACGCAGGGGCTCTTCGTTGACGTATCCGTTGGTGACCAGGACATTCTTGAGGCCCGCCTGCTTCGCTAGTCGGGCCGTCTCGAGTACGAACTCGTACCAGATGAAGGGCTCGTTGTAGGTGTAGGCGAGGCCGATGTTGTCTTCGTGGCTCTGCGCCAGGGAAACGGCCTGCTCTGGCGTCATATGTTCGGTGGCGGAGCGGCCCTGGGAGATAGACCAGTTCTGGCAGAAGGCACAGGCTAGGTTACAGCCGACGCTGCCCAGGGACAGAATCGAGGCGCCGGGGTGGAAATGGAAGAGCGGTTTCTTCTCGATGGGGTCCCAATGGCGGGCGGACACGCGGCTGTAGTTGAGCGAGCGGAGCACGCCCTCGGCGTTCTCCCGAACGTGGCATATTCCCTGATGCCCCGGGGAGATGTGGCAGCTCTGGGGACAGAGAAGGCAATGTACGTCACCTTCCTCATCGGTCTCCCAGAAGAGCGCCTTGCCGAGCGAAGCATCCTCCATTACGGGCTACCCCTCAGCCAATTCTACCGACCTGTCGACCGAAGCGCAAGGCGTAGTCTCTCTACGCGCTTCGGTCTTTGTCGTGCCGATTCATCAATTCTCTTGCGCGGGTTCGCCGAGGCCAAGGTAGGCCAGAGATCCTGCACCGTAGAGCAGGACTAAAGAAGCGGACACAATGCCGGAGTCGTTGAGCAAGAAGGCCGCCGCGGCGCCCGCAGTGCAGGCGATGGCAGCCGGGGTGAGCCACGTACGCGCTCGGGCCGCCGACATCAGGCTGCGGGGCTTTGCCAGAACGGCCACGCCCAGCACTCCGAGGGCGGCCACCGCGAGGTCGGTCCACAGAGATACTCGCACGAGGCGCCAGTTCATAGTCGCCTTCCGGGCGACCAGCTCGCTCACTGCCGACCATCCCTGGCCACGCACGTCGGACACCCAGCGACCGATATGAGAGGCGTCGCTGCCGTGGACCACGACATCGGCGGCAATGGCGGCGCCGGCCACTGCGACCACAACCAGGAGGACGGCCAGAGCGTCTGTCCACACGGGACGGCTGTGCCACAGGTATAGCCCGAACACGGCGAACCCCACGGCGCAGGCCAGGGACATGCCGAGATTGGCCCCGAACTCGGGGTAGCCGATGATGACGGCGAGGGCGAGAAGGGCGAGCGCGGCAATGGGGCGTTCGCCCCAAGGAGAACGCTCGCGCCGCGAGAGGAGCCCGGAGGCGGCAATCAGAGCGGCCCCGAGGAAGGCCCCCGCATACTCGTTTCCGAGGCCGTAGAAACGCGCCCCCGAGGCGGCGGAATGGCTGAAGGGCGACCATTGAAGCATCGCCTGCCCGCTGACGAGGTCATAGACGACCGCGCCGACGAGGGTGACGGCGGGCAGCACGTGGCCGGACCGCCAACTCGTGATCCAGGAGCCGAGAAAGGCGAGCACAACGGCTCCGCCCACGATGGCGCCGAGCATAGGAAGCAGCGGCAGCGGACGCAGTGCCACCAGGAGCATGGCCGCGGGCGCGGCAAGCAGCACGAGCAGGAGCGCGCGGAGCAGGCATCGGGACCAACGGGGGGCGCTTTCGCCCAGCAGCAAGAGCAAGGCCGCCAGCCAGAGGACGGCGGTTCCGAGGGCGCCAACCCAGCGGAATAGGTGGCGTCGCACTGATTCGAGGAGGTCGTGGCGCAGCAGATCGCTTTCGAGCGAAGCCAGAGCGCCGCCTGGGGCCGGCTCGCCGGCAATGGGGCGACCGACGGTATCGGAAGGTATATCGAGGCCGAAGTAGTCGAGGATGGTGGCTGCGATATCGGTGTTGACTACCAGTCCGGGGCGGCGAGTAGAGGGAGAGGTGAGCAGCCCAGGTTGCACTCCCGGCCCCGAGAAGATGATGGGGGCCAGGTAGGCGAACTGCTCGTCGGGGTCCGGGGTTCGGATGGTTGGAGTGAGGAGAAGCACGGCCCATTCCTCTCGGGGAAGCTGCTCCAGGACTTGGCCGAGCAAGGTGTCTGCGCGCTCGATTGCCCTGCAACGCGCGTTCCGAGCGGCGAGGGGTGGCATCGTCGCGGCATAATCGGCCAGGCGCGTAGTCTCACCCAACTCCAGGACGATTACGTCTGCCAGGGCGGCCGCCCTGGTCACCGCGGCCAGGACTCTGTGAGGTTGCACCGTCACGCGATAAGGCAAATCGGGATCCCGGCGGAGCAGGTCGGCCCCGACGCTGCCCATCTCCACGAGGCCCTGCTCGTCCATAGCTAGAGAGACGATTTCGCGGTGGGCCTGGAGCGGGGTGTCGCCGTTGCCGATGCAGGCGACGCGGAACCCGGAGCGGCGAAGCGTACCCCCCAGCAGACCGAGGTGAACCGCGGTGGTCTGGGCGCTGTGCTCTCGGATGAGTGCTCCAATGCCAGTGTGGAGGAGGCGGTTATCGCCCACAGGCCATCCGGTGTAGAGGCTGAACAGACGACCGGCCGTCCGTCCGTCCACGACTTCGTCCACCTGATAGGAGGCCCCCTCGAGGGCGGCATCTCCGCCGCGCGATCCGGAGCAGCCCGCGCGGGCGCCGGAACCCAGCGTTAGGTAGCCGCCGCCCGGGCGCCAGCCAAACGCGGTGCGGACGCACATCAGGCCGACGGCGCCTTCCTGTGCGAGACCCCTGATCGCCGGCGCCTGGACGTCCTCGGACAGCAAGTCGTGCCAGGTCACCTGATCGATGGTGGCCACGAGGAGTTTGGGATCGGCGGCCGGCGCCGGCGAAGCCAGGCTGCAGACCAGAAAGGCAAAGGCCGCGGCGAGGCACCAGGGATGCTTCATGATCGCTTTCCCCCTGCTTCGATTGCCTCCCGAAGGAGGTCGGCATAGACCTTCTGTGTCTGCTCTACCATGTTGCGCACGTCGAATCGCTCAGCCGCCCGGCGACGACCGCGTTCGCCCATCTCGCCCGCGCGCCGACGGTCATTGAGAAGCGTGCAAATGGCGGTGGACAGAGCTGTCGCGTCGCCGGGAGTGACGAGCAGGCCAGTCTCTCCGTCGGCCACGACTTCCGGAACGCCGCCCGCGGAGGTCGCCACAACGGGTTTGCCGAGGGCCATGGCTTCCATGGCGACGACGGAGGAACCCTCGGAGATGGAGGCGACCACCAGCAGGTCGAGGGAGCGGATGAGATCGCGTGCCGACTCCACTTCGCCGATGAGGTGGAGGCGATCACTCAGATCCAGCTCTCGCCGGAGAGCATGTGCCCTCTCATTGAGCGGACCATCACCGGCCAGCACGAAGTGGGCGTGGGGGCAGTGCCGGAGGACCTGCTTTGCGGCCTGGATGAAGGGTTCTATGCCCTTCTGCGGGGCCAGACGGGCGATCATCCCGACCAACGGCGTCTCTGAGGAAACGCCCAGAGATGGGCGGGTCTGCTTTGCGCTCTCGGCGGGTTCGGAGCGGATATCGACTCCATTGGAGATGGTGAGCGTCCTCTGGGCGAGATCGGGGCGGACGGCCAGGAGGTCGCGCCGCAGCGCATCCGAGACGGTTATCAGGCGCGAGGCGTGGCGCAGGAGCAAGCGAACCGCCCAGCGGTCTCGGGATCGGCGGGCGCGCATGTCGTCTGCGCCGCGTGGATAGTTGTGAACGGTGGCGACGAGGCGGGTCGAGCGCGCCAAAGGCACGGCCAGGGCGCCGGTGAGGCCGGCGCTGAAGGAATGGGTGTGCAAGACTTGCGCGGGGAGGGCATTCGCGGCCCCGGCGAGTTGGAGCGCGGCCAGCGCGGCCCGTGAGGGTCCCGCACCTGGGGAGATGGGGATTTCGTAGAAGGGGACCTTGCGGTCGGCCGCGGCCTCGGCTATCGGCCCCTCCGGATCGCCGGCGACTGCAACCTGATAGCCGTCGTCGTGCAGGCCTTCGAGGAGAGAGACAACGTGACGCGCGATCCCCCCCTGGGCCGCGGATGCGACCAGCAGGACGCTCGCTGTCTGCGGAGCTGACTCTCCGTTGATGGCCGCCGCGACGGCTTCCACAGTTCCCCCCTGCCCTAGAGCGCATTTCATAACCTCCAGAGGAGGTTATGAAACAGCCTCTAGCAACGCCGGCTGGTAGTGTTGGCCTCGTAGTCTTCGACTTCGTCTATCCACGCGGTGCCGGTGGGCGCCTCCGCCTTGGAGCAATGGTAGTCCCATACCGCCCCGAACGGCAAGACCTTCAACTCTTCGAGCAGAGCCAGGCGGGCGAAGTTATCCCCGGCGTCCTCGATTTCCTTCAGCCGCTCCGCTGGCTGGAGCAAGGCCGCGAGCAGTGCTTGTAGGGTGGCCCTGGCGCCGATGACCCAGGCTCCGACGCGGTTGAGGCTGGCGTCGAAGAAGTCGAGGGCGAGGTGCACTCGGCCGAGGGCGTTGCCCCGCACGATCTCTTCGGCGAGGGATTTGACCTCGTCATTGAGGATCACCACGTGGTCGCTGTCCCAACGGACGCCGCGGCTGACGTGGAGGACGAGCTCATCGCAGAAGTGCAAGATGGCGGAGATCTTGTCGGAGATCGACTCGGTGGGGTGGAAATGCCCCAGGTCGAGGCACACCATCTTGCCGCGGGACAGCGCATAGGCGAGGTAGAACTCGTGCGAGCCCACAACGAAGGATTCGCTCCCGAGGCCGAATACTTTGCTCTCCAGGGAGTCCTTCATTTGCCCCGGATGGTAGTCTACCGAGTAGATGTCGTCCAAGGATCGCTCGAGGACGGCCCGGCGGGCCCAGCGGTCAACGGGAGCGTCTTTTGAGCCGTCCGGCACCCACAGGTTGTGAACGCAGGCGCTCCCCAGCTCTCGCCCCATGAAGGCGCTGATCTCTCGGCAACGCTTGACGTGCTCGATCCAGAATGCGCGTATGGATTCGTCGCGGTGACTCAGGGTGAAGCCGCTGTCGGCCTTCGGATGGGAGAAGCAGGTGGCATTGAAATCCAGCCCGAGATCGTGGTTCTTCGCCCAGGCCACCCATCCGCGATAGTGCTCCGGTGCGATGGCGTCTCGATCCACGGGTTGGCCCTGGAATTCGCCGTACATGGCATGGAGGTTGAGGCGGTGGCGGCCGGGCAGGAGGGAGAAGGCCTTGGCAAGATCCGCCCGCAGCTCACTCGCGTTTCGCGCGCGTCCCGGGTGACTTCCCGTGACCATGATGCCGCCGCCGGTGAGGGAGGAGTCGGGTCGCTCGAAGCCGGCGACGTCATCGCCTTGCCAGCAGGGCAGAGATAGTGAAACCGAGGAGAGGGTGTCCAAAGCGGCTTCGGTGTCGACTCCAATACCGGCATAGCGCTCTTTGGCAAGCTCGTAGGCCTTCTCGATAGCTGTCATGTCAGTTCTCCATCAGCGGGAGCGCCCCCACCCGGCGATGCTGAACCTCTTTGAAGCGCGCGTAGGCCGCCTCCCATTCGCCGGTCTCCTGCGGGTCGTACCGCTCGACCGGGAAGGACTGGGCGACGATGTCTCTCAGCATCGGCAGCGAATCGACATCGCCCAGCGCCATGGCCTGGACGAGGAGATTGCCTATGGCCGTAGCCTCGACAGGGCCGGCGAGGACGGGAAGGCCGACGGCATTGGCGGTGAACTGGCAGAGCGCCTCGTTTTGCGCTCCGCCGCCAATCACGTGGAGGCGGTTGATGGGGCTCGAATAAATCTCCCGCAACTCCTCCAATCCCCTGCGATACCTAAGCGCCAGACTTTCGAGAATGCAGCGAATGAAAGCTCCCGTCGTCTCCGGCGCGGGCTGGTTCGTCTGGCGGCAGAACTGTCGGATCGCCTCCGGCATGTCCGGCGGGTTCAGGAATCCGGCGTCGTCCGGATCGATAATCGCCAGGAAGGGATCGGCGGAAACGGCCTGGCGGGTGAGTTCCTGATAGGTGTACAGCTTCTCATTCTGCCACGCCCGGCGACACTGCCGGACGAGCCAAAGTCCCATGATGTTCTTGAGCACGCGGAAGGTGCCGGCGACGCCACCCTCGTTGGTGTAGTTGAGGTGGAGGGAGTGGTCGGTGATGATCGGAGCCTCGCTCTCGACCCCCATGAGGGACCAGGTGCCGGAGCTGATGTAGGCCCAATCCTTTCCCTCGGTCGGCACCGCGGCGACGGCCGCGGCGGTGTCATGGCTGGCCGTGGCCACTACCGATGGCTGAGGGAGCCCCGTCTCTCGGGAAAGCTGCTGGCTGAGCCGGCCGATCACCGTTCCCGGAGTGACGACTGGCTGCATGATCGCCTTCGGGAGGTTCAGGGCGTCGAAAAGCTCGTCGTCCCAGTCCTGTTTGAGCGGGTTGTAGAGCTGAGATGTGGTGGCGAAGGTGAACTCGGTGCTCTTCTCTCCGGTGAGCAGGTAGTTGAACAGGTCGGGCATGAAGAGCAGGTCGGAGGCGTCCTGGAGAAGCGGCGAGTTGTCCCGCACCATAGAGAAGAGCTGAAACAGTGTGTTGAAGGGCAGGAACTGGATGCCGGTGAGTTGGTAGACACGCTCCCGCGGAATGACCTGGAAGAACTGCTGCATGGCCTCTTCGGTGCGCGCGTCGCGGTAGGCGTAGGGCAGGCCGAGGAGACGGCCGTCGGAGCCCAGCAGGCCGAAGTCCACTCCCCACGTATCGACGCCAATGCTCTCCGGCGTGTCGCCGGAGCCTGAGGCGCATAGCTCGAGCGCCTTCTTGACCTCGCGGAAGAGGCGTGTCAGGTCCCAGTGCAGGTGACCCCGGAGCTCCACCGGGGCGTTGGGGAAGCGATGCAGCTCTTGGATTTCGAGCCGCCCGGCTGCGAGAGATCCGAGGACGGCTCGGCCGCTTTCAGCGCCAAGGTCGAACGCCATGAAGGCCTTGTGGCTCATGCACTCCGCTCTTTCGGACCGAAGAAGTCTGCCAGCTCCTGGATCTGCGACGCAGTGAGCCCTTCGGGTGTGAATCCGGCCCCTTGGCAGGTGAGGAAGATCTGTGCGGCCTTGTTGGCCGTATCGATCAGGTCGAACGCTTCGGTGGGAGTGGGGGCGACGGCCAGACAGCCGTGCTTCTCCCAAAGGGCGATCTGGCGTCCGGGGAGCGCCTTCACGGTTGCCTGGGCAAGCGCCTCCGAGCCGGGCCGTTGGTAGGGAACGACCGCGATTCCCTCCGGGAGGAGTATCTTGACTTCCGGGAGCATCCCCCAGAGCGCTCGGTTGAGCGCGGCTTGGTCATTGTACTCGGGTCTGTGCGTGAGGGCGATCAGCTCGGTGGGGTGCGTGTGGACGACGGCCCTGTCGCTCCTCCCCTGCTGAAGCAGGAATTGATGAAGGCTTAGGTGGGAGGCCAGCTCCGACGTGGGCCGGAAGCCGCCCTCCGCGGCTCCCCCCCAGATTATTTGGTAGGAGTCGGCCTCGTCCGCCAGCCGAAGGAGGCAGGCGTTCTCGGCGGGCCGCCGGGCGAGATCTCTCATTCTCGTGCCGGCGCCCGAGATCAGGAGGCAGCAGCCCGAAAGCGAGGGATAGGACTGGCTGATCGGCCTGACCTGAAAGCGATCCAGGTCTGTGGCTGGATCGGGGAGGTACTCAGTGACATTGACCGAGATATTGCCGGCGTTGCTCTCGGCCCATCCCTTGTCCCAGAGATGTTGTGCGACATCCCCGACGGCGTCAACTATTCGCTCCAGCTTTGCGCCCAGCGTGATCGAGTTCTTCATTGCCGTACCCCTGCGTACATCGGCAGCAGCCAAACTAGATAAGTCGTGGGGACGGGGGAGTTCTGGTTGGCAGATTATAGCCTCTCAACCGTATTGAGCGCAAGCCAAACGGACGAAGCGGGCCTTCAAAGGACCCGCTTCGTCGTGAGCGCTGGTCAGGCCACTAGCATCAGCCGAAAAATGCCCCGCGAATGCCGTGTGCCCTGTGAGTCTTTTAACCTGCTTTCGCAGGTGGGCGCCGCGCTGGTCAGTCTCGCGATTCCCGACTTGTGGGTCGGGCTGCCACTCGACAACCAGACTCTGGCTCCCAGGACATCAGTGTTGGCTAAAGACTCTTAAGGGCAATCACGCACACCGCAGGGCGAAACTGTGCCGAAGTCCACCTTGATGATAGCACAGGGAGATCGAGGGCGCAACGGAATAGTGGGCCGAAGGTCAGGGTGGCGTGACATGGTCACGTCGAACCGAGTGGAGTAGGGAGACTGGTCGGGGCGGCCGGACTCGAACCGACAACCGCCGGCACCCCATACCGGTGCGCTACCAAATTGCGCCACGCCCCGACCGAAGGCCGCACGTGCGGCGCTCCCAGGTCATTATAGCACCGTAATGAATGCTGTCAAAGCCAACGTGAAGCTGCTGCTAGCCGCCCCGACCCGTCCTCCCCGTAGGGTTCCCCGGAGCGGCCTTGCCTGAGATCATGCACTTGAGTTGCTTTCCGGGGCGAAAGACCAGCGACCAGCTGGGCCCAATGCGGATGGCTTCCTGCGTGCGTGGGTCGCGGCCCATGCGGGCCCTGCGGCGGCGCGGCTCGAAAGTACCGAAGCCGACTATCTGGACCTTCTCGTGCTTTTTCAGCCGTGCGCTGATAGCGCCGAACACGGACTCTACGACGAGGGTTACATCCTTCTTCTTCAGCCCACTCTGCATCGTCACCTGATCGATCAGCTCGGCCTTGGTCAAGCGCTTCGCCTCCTTGCCTGCCATGACGCCCTGGTCACCACATGGCCGCCACACTCTTCTGCTCCCGTCAGGGGACTCCTTCCGGCCCCGGGAAGATTAGCATCAGCGCGCGCGGGATCGGCGAAGTCGTCGTCGCAGGGCGGAGAGCGGCAGCGTGTTCAGCACCTCCTTGGCCTCGATCCAGCCGCGGCGCGCGGTGGCCACCCCGAAGTGCATGACCTGGAGATGGTCGGCGGAATGGGCATCTGTGTTGATGAGCAGCTTCACCCCGACCTCTTGCGCGCGGCGCGCGTGGACGTCCTTCAGGTCGAGCCGGTCGGGATGGGCGTTGATCTCCATCGCCACCCCAAGTCGGTGGGCCGCCTGGAGCAGGGCCTCCATGTCCACGTCGTACGGCTCCCTCTTCCCAATCAGACGTCCCGTGGGATGGGCGATGCAGTCCACCCACGGGTTCTCCATCGCCGTCACGATGCGCGCCGTCATGGCGGCGGCGTCCATCTTCCATCCGGAGTGTACCGAGGCGACGACGAAGTCAAGATCGGCGAGCACTTCGTCGGGGTAGTCGAGCGTTCCGTCTCGCTTGATGTCCACCTCGGCGCCGTCGAGTATGGCGATGCCGGAGACCGCTTTGCGCGCGGCTGCTATCTCGACGCGGCGCTGTTTGAGGCGTTCGACGCTGAGACCATTCGCGATCGTCTCGGAGGGGGAGTGGTCGGTGATGGAGATGTACTTGTAGCCAACGGCCTTGGCGGCGCGGGCCATCTCCTCGACGGTGTGATGTCCGTCGCTCCAGGTGCTGTGCATGTGGAGGTCGCCGCGGATGTCGGAGAGCTCGACCAACTCGGGCAGCTCTCCCTTGCGCGCGGCCTCGATTTCGCCCAGGTCCTCCCGCATCTCAGGTGGGATCATGGGAAGCCCTAGGGCCTCGTACATCTCCTCCTCCCTGCCGCCGCCGATACGCTTCTCGGCCTTTCCGTGGAGGCGGAAGACACCGTACTCGTTGAGTTTGATCTTGCTTCGCACGGCGAGGTCGCGCAGCCTGACGTTGTGCTGCTTCGACCCGGTGAAGTACTGCAGGGCGGCCCCGAAGGACTCCGGCGGAACGACGCGGAGATCGGCCTGTAGGCCGGCCTTGGTCAGGACGCTGGACTTGGTGGGACCGTGGACCAGCACCTCCCCCACGAGGTCCAGCTCCAGGAACTGCTGCATGACAGTCTCCGGAGCGTCCGAGGTCACCAGAATGTCGATGTCGCCGATGGTCTCCTTCATACGGCGGAGGCTGCCGGCAGCTTCGATCTGCGTGACGGGCGCCTGCTCTCGAAGGCTTCCCATGATCTCCTGTGCGATATCCCAGGCCAAGCCGAGATTGGTTCGCTGGCTGTACTCCCTAAGGTGGGCTATGCCCCGGAGAATATCTTGTTCAGTCTTCTCCCCCATCCCCTTGAGGTGGCGCAGGACACCCGCGCTCGCGGCCTGCTCGAGTTGCTCGACGCTGCTGATACCCTCCTCCTCCAGCAGCAGCTTGACAGTTTTCGGGCCTACACCTGGTATGCGGAGCATATCGAGGACAGTTGGTGGGAACTCGGCGAGCAGCTCCTGATGATAGGCGCACTTGCCGGAGTCCAGCAGCTCTTCGATCTTGCCCCCGATGCTGGCGCCGATGCCGGGAATGGAACGCAGCTCGCCCCGGTCGCGTATAACGCCGATCTCCTCCGTCAAGTTCAGGACGGTTTCCGCCACCCGCTCGTAGGTGCGGATCCTGAAGACCTCATCTCCCCTGATCGAGAGCAGAGTGGCGATCTCGGAAAACACTTCCGCAATTTCAGCGTTCTTCATTTTGCACCCTGGCCCGTGCCCTCCTGGGAGAGAAAGGGAGCACTCCTGAGCGGTCGCTCCAATCGGTAATCGACGAAGGCGCGGAGCAGGGGGTTCAGCCTCTCCCGCACCGGTTTGGAGAGTCTTCGCTTCGCCAATTCCTGGGGCGGAAGGCGCAGCAGCTCCCTCATGGCTTCGAGCGCCG